>JBLGBD010000010.1:0-46593 GCA_047617585.1 Pseudohongiellaceae bacterium
TGGACAGAGACAATGGAAGATCTATCTGGCTATGAGATTCTCGACAACGATTGGCTTGATCTCAGTGTCGATTCTGAGAGCCTAGGCGGTTTGCTGACTGAGATAGGCAAAGTTTACGGCCCTTACTTGATCGCAAACGCAGCGGCCGTCAGCAATCAAGCGCCGCAGTTTGAATGTGAAATAGACGGATCGCCGTGGCAACAAAATAGCTTTGCTTACCAAGCGAAGTGTTTACGGTGGATTAGAGAGGAGTTTGCTGCGATGGATGGTAATAGCAAGGCCGTGATAACCAACTTGGCTAAGTCATGGGGATTTAGCGAACTGCTAGCAGGATGAACAAACAGGCGCGTTTGTCGGCCGAAGCGGGCAAGCAGAAGTTAGGCTGGATGCAATTGATGCAGATGATTAGTACTATCCACTTTATACACTATTTCCGGTAATCTTTATTACCGGAAATAGTGGATTAAGGGATGATTGCCAGCTAAGCTCGCAATGTTACGTAAATCAGCCCATTACCAACTACAGTTGGTTTAAAGCGAAATACTTAAACAACACGCGGTGTTCTCATAGTCACGAATTCTTCGGCCAGGGTCGGATGAATCCCGATGGTTCTGTCAAAGTCAGCCTTACGCGCACCACAGTTCATAGCCACCGCAAAGCCTTGCACCAACTCGCCAGCGTCTGGGCCAACCATATGCAGCCCCAGTACCAAATCAGTTGCCTTATCTACAATGAGCTTAAGGAAAGTCTTTTCTGCGCTGCCGCTTAGCGTGTGCTTAAGCGTTCTGAAGGTTGAGGTGTAAACATCAATATCTAAACCGTTAGCTAGTGCATCCTGTTCCGACAAGCCCACGGTGCCAATGTTCGGATGGCAAAACACAGCTGTAGCGATATTTTCATAGGACAGCGAGCCGCTGGTTTTGTCAAATAACGAGCGGGCAACTAATTGTCCCTCAGCCAGCGCCACAGGCGTTAATGCGACTCGCTCGATGACATCCCCGACCGCATAGATACTTGGCTCGGTGGTCTGAAACTCAGCATTAACCTTTATGCCGCCAGTTTTAGACAACTCAACACCGACGTTTTCAAGGCCAAGATCCGCTGTAAGTGGCACCCGCCCCGTAGCCATTAAAACCTGACTGGCGTCTAGTTCAGATCCTGACTCAAGAGTTACCTTTAACCCATTATTATTCTTAACTATTTTAGTGACATTATCCTGCAGCTTTATGGTCACATTCCGGCCGACCTCAGCGGTAATAAAGTCTCTAATGTCCTCGTCAAAACCACGTAGGAATTTATCGCCTCGGTATACCAGCGTAGTCTCAACCCCAAGACCGCTGAATATACTGGCAAACTCTAGAGCGATATAACCGCCGCCAACAATAACAATTTGCTCAGGTAACGCCTCTAAATGGAACACTTCATTAGAACTTATGGCGAGATCGCTGCCTGGGAACTGAGGAATCCAGGGCCAGCCCCCCACAGCAAGGAGAATATGCTTGGCGGTAACCTGTTGGCCATCCACTTCAATCGTGTGGGCATCTTTTAAACGCGCTTTGGCTTGGAATACCTTGACCCCATTTAGCGAAAGCAATTCTTCATAGATTCCATTTAAACGTTTGATTTCTTTATTTTTATTGTCAATCAGAGTGCGCCAGTTAAAAATCGGCTTAGCGACCTCCCAGCCAAACCCTGCGCTGTCCGCAAAATCATGCCGATAGTGGGCGGCATAGCTAAAGAGCTTCTTTGGCACGCAGCCAACATTGACGCAGGTACCACCAAAATAACGCTCTTCTGCAACAGCCACCTTTGCTCCGAGGCCGGCGGCAATCCGACTGGCTCTAACACCGCCAGACCCGGCACCAATTACAAATAGATCAAAATCAAATTCAGACAATTTCATGTATCCTTTAGGGCTTTACTAACCTGCGACAACCGCACGGCGTCGCGCGCTGCTGCATTATGCCAAAGCTGCAGACGACAAGACAGACTACTCAATGCAATCTTCACTATTCGATACAATAGTCCCGCCCCAAGGCAAGCTCAGCCACAAACTAGCTGGGGGCATATTGGATGAGTTTCCTGCTGCTTTTTCTGTAGAGGAATCCAATCAATTCATGGCGTTACTGATGTCTTCTACACCCTGGCAAGAAGACTACTTGTCCATTGCGGGCAAGAAGATTGCCGTGCCAAGGCTGCAGTGTTGGATGGGAGATGCCCAAAGTGACTATGGGTATTCTGGGATTCGGCTTACTGCCGTGCCTTGGAGCTGCGAGGTGGACCAAATCAGACTGCGAATTAGTGAGTTAGCCGGCGTGGAGTTTAATTCTGTCTTATTGAATCTGTACCGCAATGGGAGTGATAGCGTCGCATGGCATGCTGACGATGAGCCCGAGTTAGGGCCAGACCCTGTCATTGCTTCAGTCAGTTTTGGCTGCGAGCGAACGTTCCAGTTAAAACCTAAAAACCCCACCCGTGCTACACGTGGGAAGCACGAGATTGTTTTGCGCAATGGCAGCCTTGTTATAATGAAAAATGGGATACAGAACAATTGGCTGCATCAGATTCCGAAGGTAAGATATAGTATAGGTAAA
This sequence comes from Pseudohongiellaceae bacterium, assembly GCA_047617585.1. Classification (GTDB taxonomy): domain Bacteria; phylum Pseudomonadota; class Gammaproteobacteria; order Pseudomonadales; family Pseudohongiellaceae; genus UBA9145. The sequence goes on from JBLGBD010000010.1 coordinate 2,595, forward strand.
CGTATTAATCTCACCTTTCGAACCATCATCAACTAAGGAGTAGCATCGGCCCGTGGAGCGTTTTGATGTTTGCATTGTTGGCGCCGGGGTCGTGGGCCTGGCCATCGCCTATCAGCTGTCTCACTCCGCAGAATATGCCAAACGATCGATTTTAATTCTTGATCGCCTACCCAGCTTTGGCCAGAGCACCAGCTCAAGAAACAGCGAAGTAATTCACGGCGGGATCTACTACCCCCCCGGCAGCTTAAAAGCCAAATTGTGCCTTGAAGGCAAGCCTCTGCTGTATCGCTATCTCGAACAAAGAAGCATACCCCACCGGAAAATAGGCAAGCTCATTGTCGCTCAAGCTAATCAAGTTGAGGCTCTTGAACGCATTCTAGGCAACGCTACAAACTGCGGCATGCAAGACCTAGAACTTCTTGATCAATCGCAACTACAACGTCAAGAACCAAAAGTAAGTGCCTGTTTTGCTTTATATTCGCCCAGCACCGGGATCATAGATAGTCATGCCTATATGTACAGCTTGCTACATGACTGCCAGCAGCAAGGTGTAATTTTCGCCGCCAATACCTGTGTTGAAAACATACAGCCATTAAATAGCGGGTTCAAACTAACAACCTCAATTGCTGGCTCGAAGCGCACAAGCCTCGAACACTATGAGTTTACCAGCGCCACAGTAATCAATACTGCAGGTCTCGAAGCGCATTTACTGGCTAGAAAGATTGATGGTCTAGATCCAAAAACCATTCCGAATATTTACTACTGCAAAGGAGATTACTTTAGCTACGCCAAGCCGTCTCCTTTCTCTCATTTGATATACCCTGTGCCAGAGGCTAATACGGCAGGTCTTGGTATTCACAGCACGCTAGATTTGAGCAATCAGTTAAAATTTGGGCCGGATACCGAATATATTGATTCGCCACAATTCGCCGTTGGCGAGCAAAAGCATGGCAAATTTGTGGCCGCCATCCGAAGCTACTTTCCTGAACTGTCTGCCGACGCGCTTGTTCCAGCCTACTCAGGCATCAGACCTAAGCTCTCGGGGCCGGGCGAAACCCCTGCCGACTTTATGGTTCAAACTCAGCACTGCCACGGGATTCAAGGCTTAATTCAGTTATTTGGTATTGAGTCGCCTGGACTCACAGCAAGCTTGGCGCTGGGTAAACACATTGCAACGCTATTAGAGACACTCTAACTAATGCTTGCAGCCTCAGGACTCTAATCTCACACTAAACTGGCTATTTTTCAGATATGGTCTTTACTTACAGTATCGGAAGTAAAATCATGGCCCCCTGCTTTGATTTTGTCGCTTAGAACTTTAGTTCTGTGCACTTCCCTTACGTGTTACTCCTAATGTAATTTAGCCTGAAGCCTGCCCCGGCCTCAGGCTTTTTTTTGCTCAGAAAAGAGATATAAAAGTAATAATTACAGTGAGTTAAATTCGTTTTTTAATATTTTTAGGCAGGGTTAAGACAGCGTAATTAGGCTAAGCCTGCTTACAAGGTGTTAGTGGGCGTCTGGGAATCAAGCTGCCCGGCTAAGATATTTTCAATTCGGGTTTTTGCCAGCTTATCCGGGTCATTGAACTGCACACCCACCCCACGCACTCGGACTCCTTGGGCTCTAGGGGGTGTTATCCAAACCACTTTACCCGCAACCGGCAGCTTTTCAGGCTCATCCATTAGCTTCAGCAACATGAATACCTCGCTGCCGATTTGGTAAGGTTTATTAGTAGGTATGAATAAGCCACCAAATTTAATGAATGGCATATAGGCGGCATAGAGCACCGCCTTGTCTTTAATTGTAAGGGATAATATCCCGTGGCCTGCCACTATTCGCATCCTTCCTTGGTACTTTAGTGAATCAAACTAACTCTTTGTAATAATTAACTTAATCAATCCTTAAAAAGCAAGCTCCAGCGCCACAATAGTGACTCCATAATCAGCTGTGGATTTGGATTAGAAGTACTAAGCAGTTGCCGCCTAGCCTTCTGTAACTCCTGCTGATAGCCTAAAAGGATCGCTCCTAGCTGAACCGGCTGCTTGCCTAACCGCAGCAAAGCCGAGGCCACCGCCTCTGCTCCTGCGTCCATCAGGGGAGGTTTACTATTTGTTAATAGGTACTTTATTAATATAGTAGAGACTTGCTCTAAATACCCAATAGTCACTAATTCTCCTTGTTTGCTGCCATGGGAAATCAGTTCTCTAAGCCCTTCGCCTTTCTCTAAAACGCCGACTAACCCCTTCAACAGCACGGCAATAGCCGCAGGATCGGCAATAGCGCCCGGTTTAAGACAAAGCAAGGGAGTGCCTGTAGAGGCAGCCATCCCTGCTGCAAACGCCTCATCTAGCTCTGTGTGAGCCTCCAGCCATTGCTTTCCGGCCGCCGCGGTAGGCGCGTCAATCTTTATTCTCTGGCAGCGACTGCGGATAGTTGCAGATAATGCTCCTGGTAGACTTGTAACTAGAAACAGGTAAGTGGTTTGAGAAGGTTCTTCCAAGGTCTTCAGCAACGCGTTAGCTGCCGCATTGTTTAGACAATGGGCGCTGTCTACAATCACCACTTTGCCTTTGTTGCCATGGCTGGATTTAGCAATGAAACCTGTCACTTTGCGTATTTGGGCAATCTTTATCTCACGGCTATCGTCTTCAGGGGCTACTTCAAACAAATCTGGCAAGGAACCTCCCTGCCCCAATTGGCAAACACTGCACTTGCCGCAGGCGCCCTGTGGGGTTGGTGCAGTGCATAAAATCGACAGCGCTAGCGCCTCCGCGAACAATGCTTTACCCAATCCCGGCTCACCATAGACAAGGTAGGCATGAGCCAATGACCCAGATTCATGCTGCTGCCTAATTTGAGACCAAGGCGCTTGTTGCCAAGGAAATGGGATTTCATGCAGTAGTGATTGTTTTGCATCAACTGAAAGCGTCATTAAGTATTGGCACCAAATTGTTGTTCGAGTAATTCGATTAACTGATGCTCAACACTTTCAATCGGCGCGGAGGCATCTATTACCCGGCAGCGCTCAGGATCCGCTTCTGCCCGCGCCAAGTATGTCGCTCTAACCCTATGAAAAAACGAAACTTGCTCGTTCTCAAAGCGGTCCAACTCGCCGCGCTGACTGGCACGCTGTAAACCGATTTCAGGGTCCAGATCTAAAATGAAGGTAAGGTCTGGCCGCAGGTCGCCCTGAGCTAAGGTTTCCAAGGTGGCGATGGTGTTTTTATCAAGCTTCCGACCACCGCCTTGATAGGCGTAGGTGGCATCAGTAAAGCGATCACACAATACCCAAACGCCTTTCGCTAGCGCCGGTTTGATCAAGGCTTCTAAATGCTGAGAACGTGCTGCAAATACAAGTAATAGCTCACTGATTTCATGTAGTTTTTCGTCTCTATTGGCAAGCAGTAGCTGCCTCATTTCTTCTGCAACAGGTGTGCCGCCAGGCTCTCTAGTTACGATGTAGTCAACGCCCCTGTGTTGGAGAAACCGCTGAATTACCTCAAGGTTGGTGCTTTTGCCGACACCTTCCACCCCTTCGAGGGTAATAAACCTGCCTTTTTCATGCTTACTCATAGTGTGATCGAATTACCGTCATTGGGAGCGGGATTGCCCTGTCAATTGGAAGCGAGCTACCGCTGAATTGTGCTCTTCCAGAGAGCTGGAAAAGTAGTGCGTTCCATCGCCTCTCGCAACGAAATAAAGAGAGTTACCTGACAAAGGGTTCAATGCCGCGGTAATCGATTCAAGTCCTGCCAAGGCGATAGGTGTTGGTGGTAGGCCATTGATACGGTAGGTATTATAAGGCGTGACCTGCCGTAGGTCAGCGCGTCGTATATCGCCATCATAGTTTTCAGCCATGCCGTAGATCACGGTAGGATCAGACTGCAATCGCATGTTCAGTTCTAGACGGCGAACAAATACCCCCGCAATTTGTTCCCTTTCACTGCTTGCCCCCGACTCTTTCTCAATAATCGATGCCATCACTAGTGCTTCGTAGGCAGATGCATAGGGCAAAGCCCCCAGGCGCTGCTCCCATGCCGCGCTCAGTACTGTATTTAAGCGCCTATGCGCTCTATTCAACAGCTCTAGGTCGCGGGTGTTAGCGGTAAAAAAATACGTGTCTGGATAGAGTAATCCCTCAGGATTACTGGCACTTAGGCCCATTTCCGCAGAAACTTGTTCAATTGGTTTTCCAACTAAGGTGTGGGCAATTTTGGGATTACGATGAATCTGGGCCAAGGCTTCAGCGAATGTCCAGCCTTCAACCAATGTGAGCCTGTATTGAATCGCTTTCCCGGCAACTAAATTAGCAAGCAGTTGAGCCGGAGTCTGGGCATCAGCGACAGCGTATTCGCCTGCTTTAATGGCATTGGCAACACCTTGATAGCGCGCCCATAGACGTAGTATTTGCGGGTATTGCACCACCCCAAGCTCATCAAGTTGCCTGCTCACACTAGTAAGCGAGCTGCCTGGTGTCACTTCGAACACGACACCCGCTACTGCAACTGGCAGGGGCGCGCGCAGGTAATTCAGCGCGAACCAGCCAAGAGCTAAAAATAACACAAAGGTTAAGCCCAAAACGGCCAATGAACCCCGGACAGTGTTACTCGATGTGAGAGCGGAATAATTCATGTTGAAATGCAATCGCCTGCCGGCTTATGTCTCCGATGGCCCACTGCGTGACACTAGCACCTTCAAGCAGCTTAATCACTGGCCAAACCCCGAATACGCTGTTGCAGAACATCAATTCGGCAGCGCTTCTAATATCATCCAAGGATAATTCTACAAATTCTACTGGCTTGCCTATATTGGCAAATTTAGCCACTAGCGCGTCTAGCATGATACCGCGAACACCACTCGAATCGAGTTTCGGTGTGACTACCACCCCATCTTTGACAGCGATGATGTTACTGCGAGTGCCTTCTATGACTCTGCCTTGCTGATCGAGGCAGATTGCTTCAAAAGCCTCTGGGCTAAGATCGAAACTTGCCATAACCTGATCGAGTCTATTTAGATGTTTGATGCCTGCAAGCTCTGCACTTAGGCCAAGCCGGTGCTGGCTCACACCCACGGCAATTCCGTGTTCGCTGGTCATTGCAAGGGAAGGCTCGAAGTATTGCACTACTCGGGTAGGGAGCGCCTCCACATCGGCTTTATAGCCCCTGCCACCTTCGCCCCGGGTAAGCATGATTTTGCAGACACCATCGCTTATATCTGATCGTAAAAGCGTTTCAATATCAGATAGTAACAATGCTTTATCGAAGGGAATTCTTAATAATGTACAGGCTTTTTGTAAGCGCTCTAAATGGGGCACAAGCAATACCAAGTGACCGCCGTGGATAGCAAGGCTTTCAAATGCCCCATCACCGTAGAGAAATCCCCGATCCCTAACTGATATCCGAGACTCTGGGGCACCATTAATAAGTGTCAACATAGATCAAGCAGCCAGTGCTTTGGGATCATTTATAGCGTTTGAAAATTAGACTGCCGTTAGTGCCACCGAACCCAAACGAGTTAGAAAGCGCGATTTCCACCGGCAGACTCCTAGATTCATGGGGCACATAATCCAGATCGCAGCCTTCGTCTGGGTTATCTAGGTTTATAGTAGGTGTCACTATCTGATCTTTTACTGTTAGCACCGCAACGATAGCCTCAACCGCACCCGAAGCGCCCAAAAGATGCCCGATCATAGATTTAGTTGAGCTTACATAAAGATCCCTTGCAGAGTCTCCAAACACTGACTTGATCGCCATTGTTTCGGCAATGTCTCCAGCCAAGGTTGACGTGCCATGGGCATTTACATAGTCAATATCTTCTGGATTGAGCTTGGCACTTCTAAGGGCGTTCTTCATGCAGCGTGCGGCACCAGCGCCGCCTTCTGAGGGCGAGGTCATGTGGTAGGCATCACCACTCATACCAAAGCCCACTAACTCGGCGTAGATTTTCGCACCGCGCTTACGGGCGTGACTGAGCTCTTCTAGCACCATGACTCCGGCGCCATCACTAAGAACAAAGCCGTCTCTGTCTTTATCCCAAGGCCGACTGGCTCTGGTAGGGTCATCGTTACGGTTGGACAGCGCCCGCGCCGCACAAAACCCGCCCAACCCCACATTGGTTGTCGCCATTTCGGCGCCACCTACAAGCATGACATCAGCCTGATCATTTGTGATCATATTGGCTGCAATGCCAATATTATGAGTGCCGGTGGTGCAGGCTGTAGTGACAGCAATGTTGGGGCCTTGCAAATTGAATCGAATAGACAGCATGCCGGATATCATATTGATAATGGATCCAGGCACGAAAAACGGTGAGACCTTGCGCGGGCCTGCAGCGTGAATTTGAAGCGTTGTGCTTTCGATCTCGCTAAGACCGCCAATGCCCGAGCCTATGGCCACCCCTGCCCGCTCTGGGTCCCACTGAGTCGAACCGAGCCCGCTGTCTGCAAAGGCTTGAACTCCAGCGGCAACCCCGTATTGCATGAATATGTCCATGCGCCTAGCTTCTTTCGGTTCCATGTAATTGGAGGCTTCGAAATTTTTGACAGACCCGCCAAACCTAGTGGTATAGGTACTGACATCCATATGGGTGATGGGGTTTATGCCGCTGCGGCCCTTGATAATGGCTTCCCATGATGTCTCAACATCATTTCCAACGGGGGAAATCATTCCCAATCCAGTTACGACAACTCTACGTGGGCTCAAAATACGCTCTCTTGGCTAAGTTTTTAAACACCATACAAACAAAAGCTACTCTAGAGTTATCTAGAGTAGCTTCGGTTAGTATCATGTTGGGAGTACTTACAGGTTGTTATTGATGTAATCGCAGGCAAGCTGAACAGTCGTAATCTTTTCAGCTTCTTCGTCAGGAATCTCAGTTTCAAATTCCTCCTCTAACGCCATTACCAATTCAACGGTATCGAGAGAATCAGCGCCTAAATCTTCTACAAATGAAGCAGAAGGTTTTACTTCGTCTTCTTTTACGCCAAGCTGTTCGCAGACAATCTTTTTAACGCGCTCTTCTATGCTACTCATATCTTATATTAGCTCCTAATACTTTGTTTCTTAAGGTTTTTAACAAACCCTTTTAAACACGATCGCCCACCAAATGACTAACCGTGTAAATTAGGTTGGGAAGTTTACCTCTATTTAACTCCGTTGTAATGCCTAAATTCAAAAATTAGTAGCCAGGCTTCATTTGCAGGCTTAAGTGTCCCTAATATCGGGCTCATCCCATGTACATGCCGCCATTAACGTGGAGGGTTTCGCCGGTGATATAGCTGCCTTTATCAGACACTAAAAAGGCGACGGCGCTGGCGATCTCTTCGGGCTGCCCCAACCTACTCAGAGGGATCTGCGACAATAGAGCTAAAGTTTGTTTTTCGGGTAAGTTTTTGGTCATATCTGTCTCAATAAAACCCGGCGCGACTGCATTAACCGTGATACCTCGCGAGCCTATTTCTTTTGCCAGCGCACGGGTAAATCCTTCAACTCCAGCTTTTGATGCGCAATAGTTAGTCTGCCCTGCGTTGCCACTTGAGCCGACCACCGAGGAAATATTCACTATGCGGCCGTAGCGCTGCTTGGTCATGGCTTTGACACAGGCTTTGCATAACCGATACATAGATCCTAAGTTGGTGCTTATCACTGAATCCCACTCGTCATTTTTCATTCGCATAAGCAAGTTGTCACGAGTAATTCCTGCATTGTTCACCAGCACCAAGGGCGCGCCATACTTAGCGTCTATTTGGGTCATAAGCTCAGACACCGAATCATCGCTGGACACATCTACTGCGAGGCCCTCGCCTTTAATGGAGGCTTTTTGCAGGTAGCCGGTAATGTTCTGGGCACCAGCGGCGCTAGTTGCTGTGCCAATTACAGTAAAGCCCATTGTACCTAGCTCCATCGCGATAGCTTTGCCGATGCCGCGACTGGCACCTGTGACTAACGCAATTCTAAGGGTTTGATCCATATTCAACTCCGTGTAGTTCTTACTACTTATTTATCTATTGAGGGCTAGCCTGTCATTTCAGCAATTGCACTGTCGCAGCTTTCCTGGCCGTCGCTACCAAAGCAGGCCAAGTCGGGTTCTATGCGTTTTATGAGGCCGCATAGTACTTTTCCAGGACCACACTCCACGGCTTTGCGAACCCCCTCACTGTGCATTTTTCGCACACAATCTACCCATAAAACAGGGAGATACAGCTGCTTTACAAGGTTTTGCTTTATTTTGTCAGTGTCTGTTTCGATACCGGCGCTGGCATTTTGCACCACAGAAATTTCGGGAGTCTTGAATTCGACTCCAGCCAAAACAGCCTCTAATCGCTCTGCAGCCGGCTTCATCAAGGCGCAGTGGGAAGGCACACTCACATTCAATGGCAGGATTCGTTTTGCGCCGGCTGCTTTACACAGCTCTAGGGCTATATCGACAGCGTCTTTATCGCCCGCAATTACGGTCTGTCCTGGGGAGTTAAAATTCGCCGCGGACACCACTTTATCGCCAGATGCCTGCTCGCAAATCTCTTGAATTTTAGCTTCTTCCAAACCGACGATGGCTGCCATCTTGCCCACACCTGCAGGCACAGCCGATTGCATAAACTGACCCCGTTGATGCACGACTTTCACGCCATCTGCAAAATTGATTACGCCAGCACACACTAGCGCAGAATACTCGCCCAAGCTGTGACCGGCGACAACCGAAGGTCGAGAATTAGTCTTAGCTTGCCATAGTCGCCAGATCGCAACTGACGCAGTTAACAGCACGGGCTGAGTGATGTGCGTTTGATCAAGGGTATTGGCACTGTCGTATTGCGCGATTTCCCAAAGATCAATATCAAGCACCTTTGATGCCTCGGCGAATGTTTGCTCAATAATGTCGTTTGAAGTAGCCAAATCCCTTAGCATACCCAGTTTTTGGGAGCCCTGGCCGGGGAAGACAAATCCATATTTTTGCATAGAGACTCTCTTTTATGGTGTGATCTTTTAAACGTTAGATCGATACTTTATTGCTGCTCATAATGGCAGCTACTTTTTCCGCAATCAATTGGGGAATATTAAGTTCAACCTCAACAATGGCCTGTTTTATGGCATAGCCAAACCCTTCAACAGTGGCATTACCATGGCTTTTAACAATGCTGCCCTGAAGCCCCAATAAACTAGCACCGTTGAAGCGTTGCGGGTTTATCTGGCGCCGCAGATCTTTCATGGCGGTTTTGACAAAGTACTTCCCAAGCCATCCCAAAGGCCCTTGAACGGAATGATCAGCGACTAGGCCACTCACTACATTAGCGACGCCTGCGCTGGCTTTGATAGTAACATTGCCCACAAAGCCGTCGCATACCACAACATCTGCCGCGCCTTGAAACAAGCCACCAGCCTCAACAAACCCAACATAGTTGATTGCACTGCATTGTTCTAATAAGTTGGCCGCGAGCTGCACCTCTTCTGTGCCTTTATGCTGCTCCGAGCCAATATTTAATAGGCCTACCGTTGGTGGCCGACCGCTAAGGGATTCTGCTAACACGGCGCCCATTACAGCAAATTCGAATAGCTGTTGGCCCGAGCAGTCTGGGTTTGCACCAACGTCTAGCAAATAAGTTGCCGCGGACACCCCGGGTATGGTCGCAACTAACGCGGGTTTGTGAATACCGGGGATGGTTTTCAGAAGATGACGGCCCGCCATAATCAAGGCCCCTGTATTGCCTGCGCTGACCATGGCAGACACCTGACCTTGCTGCACTAATTGCGCAGCTAAATACATGGACGAACGCTTATCGCCACGAAAAACTGCTGCAGGTTTTTCCTTGTCAGTAATAACCGAATCAGTATGTTGAATTGTAAGACGGCAAAGCACGTCTTGAGGCACAGCACGAAGCATTGGGCGAATCATAGATTCATCGCCCAGTAGGATTAACTCAAGATTAGAATATTCAGACAGCGCCGCAGTCGACGCGGGAACCGTGAACTCAGCTCCACCTTCGCCGCCCATAGCATCTATTGCTATGCGCTTAGGAGTCATAAGTATTAGTCGTCGCCGAGATCCAGAACTTTCTTGCCTTTATAGAAGCCATCAGCAGTGATGTGATGACGTCTGTGAACCTCACCTGTCGTAGAATCAGTAGACAGTGTTGGTCCTGTCAGTGAGTCGTGGGAACGACGCTGACCTCGTCTTGAACGTGTCACCTTACTCTTCTGAACTGCCATTATCTTTCTCCAATAACTTGTAAAATCAGTATCTTAAATTAATCTTTAAGAGTTTTTAATACCGCAAAAGGGTTCACCCGTGCAGGCTCTTGTTCGCCCGAAACCTCAAGGCGTTGTTTTTCGTACTTTAGACTCACAAGACAGTTAACGTCCTTATGAGTACTTACTATCGGCATTCCTAGCAAAAGCTGCTCTTCGACAAGCTCCGCCAAATTCAGCTTATGATCCTCGACCAGCCAAGGGTCTAGAGTCGCATCGAGTTTCGCAATATCTGACTCGCGCCGAATTAAGGCCAAATTGATATTCTCGCTGAATTCAATCTGTACTGGTTCTAAACAGCGCTGACAGGCTACTTCAGCCCTTGCTCTAACTTCTCCTACTATGAGACGTTGTTTCGACCTGTTTAGCGAAAACTCAAGCTCTACTTCAACAACCGCAATATCATTAGCCAGAACTTCTCGAAACCGAGACAAGCGATCCAAGCTAATGGATCCAATCAGTTTTCCATCGCTTTGGAACACTTTTCGAGTGTCAACATATGAAGGAATAACGGACTCAGGCATAGGCGCGCAATAATAGGCGTCATCGGCTTATCTGTCAAAGTTTTCGTAAATCGATTTGCTCTGAAATAGTTATCGTAAGACACTGATATTGTAAGCTATTCCCTTAATCGACCTAAAGCGTTAGTAAGATTCATACCAAGGCTAGCTCGAACATTGACTGTTTCGCCATTTTCTGGTGATTTAAAGCACAATTCAGCTGCGTGTAAACAAAGTGATTTCATCGCTTTAAGGGTCGGGTATTCCCTCAATATGCTACGGCTAGCATAACGTGAGTCTCCCAGTATTGGGTAACCAACATGTTGGCAGTGCACCCTGATTTGGTGAGTTCTTCCGGTTTCAGGACGCGCTTCAATCAGGGTCGCGTGTTTGAATTTCTCTAGCACCCTAAATCGAGTAAGCGCCTCTTTACCCTGGGGGTGAGTGCGAACTAAGCGCTCGCCGGATTCCAACTGCTCACGCATAAGAGGCTCATCCACAACTTGAATAGCTTCAGGCCAGTTACCGTAGACTAATGCCTGATAGGTTTTTTGAACCTGCTTCGACTTGAACTGCTGATGCATCTGGCGCAAGGTTTCAATATCAGTGGCAATAACCAAACAGCCCGATGTTTCTCTGTCTATACGGTGGGCAAGTTCCGCCCCCTTCCATTGGGGCTTGATCTGCCGAACAGCCTCAATAAGGCCAAGTTTAATCCCCGAGCCCCCATGCACTGCAAGCCCAGATGGTTTGTTGATAATAAGTAGGCCCGCTTTTTCATAAATAACATTATTCAACAAATAATCTTTTAGCGATTCCGTGACTTTCCCCTGGTCTTTAACCGCATTGCCTGCATAGGGAGGGATTCTAACAATATCGCCTAAACTTAGCTTAACTTCGGGCTTGCAGCGCTTTTTATTGACTCGTACTTCTCCCCTGCGCAGTAACCAATAGACTCTAGACCTCGGAACTCCCTTCAGCTCCCGCATTAAGAAGTTATCGATTCTTTGCCCCTCACTGGCTTTAGTGACGGTCAAATATTGAACCTGCTGCATTACTTGCAAAAAAGACTCCACAGTTTTATTGCGTGCTAGAGGGGTTTTACCCCGATCCAGACATTCATTTTTGGTGTACAATTCTCCTCTTTTTTAGCGTCCAGAGAAAAATGCAGTCCTATAAAACAACCTTAAACGTGCTTTTCAGCGAAGCCTTAAGCAACGTCAGTAACATTACGCCCAGTAATGCCAACGTCATAACCTCATCGAGGCCTGAGTTTGGTGATTACCAAGTCAATGGTGTGATGGCGATTGCTAAACAATTAAAAATGAATCCCCGCGAACTCGCCACAAAAGTCGTAGAGTCTATCTCAATTGGGCAACAGAAACTCATTGAAAAATTGGAAATCGCAGGCCCTGGATTCATTAACATCCATCTGTCCAATGGCGCGCTTATTGAGCGCGGCAATAAGCTCATCGCCAATTCACTGCCATTAGTAAGTGCCAGCGATACAAGTCAAACCATAGTCGTCGACTACTCAGCGCCTAATTTGGCAAAAGAAATGCATGTCGGGCATTTACGTGGAACTATTATCGGCGACAGTTTAGTAAGGGTGTTGGAAGCCATTGGTCACAATGTCATACGCCAAAATCATGTTGGAGATTGGGGAACCCAGTTCGGCATGCTGATCACTTACATGCAGCAGATCAAGCAAGATGGCGCTGAAAACAAGCTCGCCGATTTGGAAACATTCTATAGAGCGGCAAAAGAAAAATTCGACGCTGATGAGGAATTTGCAAATACCGCAAGAGCTAGCGTGGTCAAACTGCAACAAGGTGAGCCCGCTTATCTTAAAGCATGGCAAACGTTCATCGACGAGTCCTTAAGTCATTGCCAGGCAGTTTATGACAAACTCAACGTTACCTTAAAACGCGAGCACCTTGATGCTGAAAGTTTTTATAACGACCAACTGCCTGTCATTGTTAAAGAACTGGAAGCCAAGTCACTACTGCAAACTTCAGACGGCGCAAAAGTGGTTTTTCTGCCTGAGTTTATCGGCAAGGACGATGAGCCACTGCCTACGATCATTCAAAAGTCAGATGGTGGTTATCTTTATGCCACAACCGATCTTGCTGCTGTTAAGCACCGCTCATTCAATTTGAACGCTGATCGTTCTTTATATGTTGTGGATGCAAGGCAAAGCCTACACTTTCAGCAAGTGTTTGCTGTTGCAGATAAAGCCGGTTTTTCGTCTGAAAGCATTTCACTGGAACATATCGCTTACGGCACTATGATGGGCTCCGATGGCAAGCCATTCAAAACTCGCAGCGGCGACACGGTCAAGCTCGTAGAGCTATTAGACGAGGCGGTAAAACGCGCCTATGATCTTGTTACCTCAAGAAGTGCTGATCTGCCTGAAACCGAGCGCGAACTTATAGCCCGTGAAATTGGGATAGCTGCAGTGAAGTATGCTGACCTGTCTAAGAACAGAACTAGTGACTATATTTTTGATTGGTCAAGCATGCTTTCTTTTGAGGGAAACACGGCACCCTACTTGATGTATGCCTATGCAAGGATTAACAGCATCCTTATCAAAGCAGACTCAAATACGAACCGCACCATCACATCATGCTCTTCAGTTGAAGAGCGTGCTCTGCTCATCAAATTGCTGCAATTCCCGGAGATAGTCCATGGAGTTGCCAACGACTGTTTTCCGAATCAGCTATGCAATTATCTTTATGAGCTTGCCAGCCAGTTCATGCGTTTCTATGAAGCTTGCCCTATTTTAAAGGCACAAAACGAGGTCATGAATTCGAGACTCGCTTTATCCGAATTGTGTGCAAAAACCCTAAAACAAGGGTTAGGTTTATTGGGTATTAATACCTTAGACAAGATGTAAAAAAGGGCCGCTAAGGCCCCTTTTCTACCCAGCTAAATTAAGCCGAGAGCTCTAACAAAATTTTATTTAATCTTGCAGAAAACTCACCTGGGTTCTCTAACTGGCCGCCCTCGGAAAGCTGCGCTTGACCAAAGAGTATAAAAACAAGGTCGGCGAAACGCTCTTCATCCTGCTCCTTGTCTAATTTTTGAACCAACGCATGATCAGGATTGATTTCGAAAATTGGCTTAGTTTCGGGCACTGCCTGACCTGACGCTTCCATTATCTTACGCATTTGAGCACCCATGTCATCATCATCTACCGCTAGCACGGCAGGCGAGTCAGTTAGCCGATGAGTCACCCTAACTTCTTTGACATCATCTCCGAGCGCTGTTTTGATCCGAGTTACTAGATCAACATACTGCTTTTCTGTTTCTTCCTGCTTCTTCTTATCTTCTTCATCTTCTAACTTGCCTAGATTTAGTTCGCCACGGGCAATGTCTTGAAAGGATTTACCATCAAACTCTCTAAGGTGGCCCATTAACCACTCATCGATGCGGTCTGTCATAAGCAACACTTCGATTCCCTTTTTTCGAAAAATTTCGAGATGAGGACTACTTTTGGCGGAATTTAAAGCATCTGAAACGAGGTAATAAATTTTATCTTGACCCTCTTTCATTCTTTCAATGTATTCAACGAGCCCCTGGTCTTGAGCTTTACCTTGAGAGACGGTTGATGAAAACTGCAGCAGCTTAGCAATCTTGTCTCGATTACCCATGTCTTCAGCCGGGCCCTCTTTTAGAACCTGGCCAAACTCTGCCCAGAAGCCGTCGTATTTAGCTTTGTCTTTTTTGCGCAGTTTTTCCAACATATCTAGCGCGCGCTTGGTAAGAGCACTGCGCATAGAGTCAACTACCGGGTCGCGCTGTAAAATCTCACGGGAAACGTTAAGGGAAATGTCATTAGAATCGACCACCCCTTTCATAAACCTCAAATACAGAGGCATAAATTGCTCTGCATCATCCATTATGAAGACGCGTTGGACGTACAGCTTTAATCCTCTAGCGGCGTCTCTATTCCACATATCGAAAGGTGCACGCTGCGGGATATACAACAGGCTAGTGTATTCGAGTTTTCCTTCTACCTTATTGTGACTCCAATCAAGCGGGTCCTCAAAATCATGACTTACGTGCTTATAGAACTCTTTGTACTCATCGTCTTCAACGTCGCTGCGTGACCGAATCCACAGTGCTTTAGCCTCATTTACTGCTTCATACTCTTTGGTTTTTTCTTTTTCTGACGTCTGCGCATCCTCATCTGGAGCAGAGAAATCTTGTTTCTCCATCATCACAGGAATAGCTATGTGATCTGCATATTTTTTAACTATCCCTCTAATTCGATAGCTATTGGCATATTCTTTTTCTTCTGCCTTGAGATGCAAAATAACCCTAGTTCCTCTTGAGGATTTTTCGATTTGCTCGATATCATAATCAGCCTCGCCTTTTGAGACCCATCGAGTGCCTGCGCTTGCGGGATCGCCGGCTTTACGAGTTAAAACCTCAACTGTATCGGCGACGATAAATCCTGAATAGAAACCAACTCCAAACTGACCAATTAATTGCGAGTCTTTTTTCTGGTCTCCGGTTAAGGATTCAAGAAACTGTGCGGTACCAGATTTGGCGATCGTACCAAGATTCGTAATCACTTCATCTCGGGTCATTCCGATACCATTATCATCGATACTGACAGTCATCGCCTCGGCATCAAAGTCCACCTGTACGCGGATTTCAGCATCATTTTCTAACAACTCTGGTGCGGATAGAGCCTGGAACCTTAGCTTATCGGCAGCATCTGAAGCATTAGAAATTAATTCCCGCAAGAATATTTCTTTATTGCTATAAAGAGAATGGATCATCAGATGGAGGAGCTGTTTGGCTTCGGTTTCGAATCCTCTGGTTTCGGCTTTATGTTCGCTGCTCATTTTTTACCCTTAAAAAGTTCTGTTAATACTTGAATCTCGGCTACCTTAACTAACGCTAGGAGCATGTGGGCCGTTCAGCATATTGAAGGCACAAAAAAACCCAATAGCCGATGCGACGATTGGGTTTTAATGGGGTTGAACTTCATTTATTTCAAGGTGTTCAACCCTTTCTATAAGATTAGCTCTACTGTATCGGCGGGTAGCTTTCGTAGAAATCTATTGCTTCCGCTTTGCGCGTAGCAATTAAATTAGTACGAGAGCGGGTTGCCGTTATAAAGTTAATATAATTACTGGCTGATTCTTGTGCCCGTCTGTCACCAGCCTCTGCAGAGTCTTTCGCTGCTTGTTCTGCAGCATCGAACTCATCCAACTCAAGTAATGCTCTGGCTAGAAACAGCAGCGCCGCTGGCTTGTCGGTGAGATTACCTTTATCTACTGCAGCCTTAAATGCTTCGGCTGCTGCTTCATAGTCAGTTAATACGTACTGGATATAGCCAAGGGTATCAAAACCATCCCCAGTTTCGTCCAGTTCTGCAAGCCTCTCAGCATAAGGCAGTGCCTTTTTAAATTCGCTAGATATCATAAGCATCTGAGTAATCGTAGCGATATTGTCTTTGTTTCCCTCAATAATATCGGACTCAAGCCCCTTTTCAATAATCTTCGAGCCGCTGTGGGCGATTTCGATACCCGCCATGGATTGGCCAAGATTTAGGTATCGATTTTCATCTTCAACGACCCCTTTCAAATAGGCAAGGTTTAACGATCTTACTCTTCGCTCCTCATCATCGACGCTGGCATAGACTGCGCTCAAATTTAGCCAATCTCTAGCATCATCAAATAACATGATCATAGTCTTGGTAACGTTCAAGGCTTTTGCATAGTCTTCCACGGTAAAATAAATACCGTTCAAGTAGGCATAATCATCCCGGCCGAGCTGTTCGTCAGCAGCTAAGGCCATTTCCATGTATTGCAGCCAGTATGGTTCAGCTTCAAGATACTGTTCTAACTGATAGTGGGCGTAAGAAAGACCGCGAAAAACGATCTGGTCTTCATCGAATGAGAGCGCTCGCCAAGTGACATAGTTATCGATAGAACCCTGCCAGTTTTCCTCTGCAGCATAGATCTGGCCCAAAGAGCGCAATGTGCGAAGGCGAATATCTTCGCGTAAGGTTTCGATAGTTAGTATCTGCTCAAAAATACGCAGGGCACCCGGATAGTCCTCTATCGTGAGGTAGTAGTTGGTGTAGAAATTAAGAATAGTGGACTTCTCAAAATCGTTCATCCGGTCATATCGGCGCTCATAAAGCTCATCCAGCTCCCTTTTAGCGCCTTCCATATTAGGGGGCTCATCAGGGTCTTCAGGCGACATCAATTCTTGGATGCTAGAAATGGCACGCATAACTTGATCGCTGAGGGTTCCAGCAGAGCGCGCTTCAGGTGGCGCGCGTTGTTCTTCACCCGCCAAGATTGTCGCTGGAAGCATTGGAATGCTCAGTAAACCAATCAAAAAACCCAGCGTTAATTTGCTAATAAATCTCATGTCTTATTATTCCTCTAGCTGGTAACGGAACAAGTATTGAACTTCAGGCACTGCAACACCCTGACCGTCAATCACACGGGGCTGAAACTTGAATCTAGCTGCGGCACGAATAGAGGAGCGATCGAAGATACTAGCAGGCTCTGCGTCCACCACTAAGATTGATTCCTCCTCGACGTTGCCTAAGCCATTTACCGTAAAGCTTACTAAGCACCAGCCTTGAATGCCGCGTTGTGCTGCGCGTGTTGGGTACTGAGGTGCAATCGCCACTAATGGCAAATAGTCGCCATCCGTCGCAGAGATTAAAGCTCCACCAATATCCAAGCCTGTCTCGATATTCGCACCACCACGATCAATATTAAGGGCTGGCCCATCATTTAAATTAATCTGCTTATCCGGAGTGTCTGGTATATCTTGAGTTATTTCCTCAATCAACTCTGGCTTGTCTATCTCTTCAATCACTTCGTTGATGATTTCTGGCATTGTTGCGTCGACAATTTTGACAACGGTTGCTCGTTGATCAAAATTTTCACCCGTAGCGATTAGATATTGCATGAAGTAGAACAAGGCCAGCGTAATAAGAGCCGCTAACATCATGGATACTGCCCATCTGATTACAATCATCTTCTATGCCTCCGCTGAGATTGAAACATTAAGAATATTGGCTTCTCTAGCAGCCTTTAGAATCATCATGACTCCTTCATTTTCCGAATTCGCATCGGCTTGAATAATCACCGAAGAATTAGGAGCATCTGCTAATCGCAATTCGAAACGCGAGCGAATGAAACGAGGGTCGATCATCTCGCCATCGATCCAAACATCACCTGATTCGCCTACGGCTATCAAAATCAAATCACCTGAAGTCTCATCAACTAGCGAGGCCTCAGGCTTAGTGACTTCAATACCTGCTTCGGTAACGAACACAGATGTAACAATAAAAAAGATAAGAAGGATAAAAACAACATCAAGCATGGGGGTGAGATCAATCTCACCCGCCTCTTCTGCAGCCTTCTTTTTCATTAACCCTGATTTCATTTTTGTTTTGCCCTAAGGTCTGTCTCTATTAGTTTTAGTCAGACAACTAGTTAGTTGCTGAGCGGCAAGTGGTCTTCTAACAATTCAAGGTCTCGATCTACTTTGGCCTTCAAGTAATTGAAAGCAAAGATTCCTGAAATTGCGCCGACCATTCCTGCCATTGTTGGTATAGTTGCTTTAGATACGCCGCCAGCCATCGACTTCGCATCGCCACCACCACTAACAGCCATTACGAAAAACACTTCTATCATGCCTGTAACTGTACCTATCAATCCCAAGAGAGGACAGATAGTGACCAGTACTTCAATAATCGGCAGAGTACTTTTCATATCAAGGGAAATCTTGGAGATCATCATTGTTCGAATATGATGAGCACTCCAAGATTTAGTGTCGGAACGAGCATTCCATTCCGCCAATGTAGATTTAACATTTTTCTTGTGGGTCGTATTGAGATACCAAATACGCTCGAATACTAACGACCATTTGACGAGAAGAAGAGCGGCGATAATAGTTAGCACCGACCCCCCTCTCTCCATGAAGGTGTTGACCGAGTCAAGAATATCCAGAATAAAAAAATACATTTTGTTTATTCCCCTGGAATTAAGACCGGCTACCCGCCATACGCTCAGCTTTCTGAGCAATCATGCCGGTGGCCTGCTGTTCCAAAATATGGATGATCGCGTCTGCACGGCTCTTAACCACTGTGTGCATGAAAATAGTCGGAATCGCCACAACGATACCCAGTACCGTAGTCATCAATGCAGATGAGATACCACCCGCCATGATTGTCGGATCACCCGCACCGTATACCGTGATCTGTTGGAACACCACGATCATGCCTGTCACCGTACCTAGCAAACCGCCTAGTGGTGCAATTGTCGCGATCATCTTAATCAGAGTGAGCATGCTCTCTAACTCAGGAGTTTCCTGCAGTATCGCTTCACCTAATTTGAGTTCGAGAGTTTCAGTGTCCGAATCAGGATTCGACTCTGCAACCATTAGAACGCGGCCAAGAGGGTTATTCTTAATAGCTTTATCGCTCTTGAGCTGTGTTCGTACCTTCACAGAGATTAGCGTTAGCATTAACAGACGGTAGAAGCCGAGTAAAATACCCACTATACCCACACCAATGATGATAAACCCAATGGTGCCTGAGTTAGCTTGAACCTGTTCTTGAGCGCTTGGAAAGTTAACTAGGTTAGCCATTACCTGACCGCCAACACCACCGGTAGGATCTATACCAACCCTGGTGAAGCCCGAGTTAGCCGATTCAAGTGCTCTAGCTGAGGAAACGATACCTGAAGCCGGCTGCTTAGGCAGCACTTGGAGGTGGCCTATTTCGCCGTTATAGCTTAAGTAGTCGCCATCAGAGACTGCATTAAATGAGCCGATTCGAGTGATCTGACGGTTCACCGTGTCACCTGTGGGCAAAGTGACTTCACCACTGTAAGTCACAACACGGGCAGACTCAGTCATCTCCTGCTGCATGTAGTACCAGAACGTTTCGATTTCATTCACGTTTAGCTGCTCAATAGTGCTACCCGCTTTGTCAATGAACTCTTCAAGCGCTTCTGACCGACCAGGGTACTGGGCGCTGATTAGCGAATCTTCAAAGGTGCTTAGGAAGTCGCCGGCCACACCTTGCAAGGTACCAAACAGCTCGTTTAAATCGCCACGGGCGTCACGCAGAACTTCACGCTTCTGGCCGATGGTAATTTGGTTTTCCTCAAACGTGTCACTAAGCTGCCCCTGCAGAGTTTCTTGCTCTTCATAACGCTGCTTAGTTGTGTCTAGAATTTGCTGCTGGCGGTTAGCGTTACTCTCAAACTCTTGTACGCGATTCCGGTAATCAGTTGATTCAGCCACGGCATCTTGGCGCACTAGATCTAGAAGGTTTGTTAGGCTGCTTGCCTGTCCTGTTGCTTGCATCGAAGAAAGTGCGAAGACAGTCGTTGCGGTAAGGCCTATGAATTTAGTTAAGTTTTTCATTATTGCGCAGCCTCCGGAGCCATAACAGGTAAATCAATTATCTTCGGGGCATCAAGAGAAGATGCTACGCGGATGGCCGTCTGTATAGCAGTTCGATACTCGCCAGCAGGGAGTTCAACCCAAGCCCGCGCAGTGTTGTCCCACGCACCAGTAACTTGGCGGTCAGTTGTTTGATACATCAAAGACACTCGGCCTATTCTTGCCATGTTTACATCCCGGTCAGCGCCGTTGATGTTGATCGTGTCTGGATAGGTTTCGATAGTGCGACCATAAGACGTTTCAGTCTGATAGATCACTAGCACTTGACGAAACTTTTCTGCAATAGAGACATCAGGGTTGTCGATTGCATTGCGGGCGAATTGAACGCGATTACGACGCTCGTCAATATGAAAGGGGTAATCTAATTCAATAAACTGGTCAACGCTGGCTAGCATCTTGCCCATTAACAGAGGAATCTCGCGAGTCACCTCAGCAACGGATGCTATTGATTGATCAAGCGTAGCAATCTGCTTTAATTGATTATCGATTTGTTTACGGAAGCCCGCGTTTACAACTAAAAGCGATTCCAGGTTGTCGTTTTCTCTTTTGAATTCCTCATAAAGAGAGCTGGTATCGTTCTGCAAGCGAGTGATCTCTGCCTGAGCTTCTGCAGACTCAGTAAATTTTGTAGCAATAACATCCATGGCTTGATCCAAGATGCTGCTGTCTACAATGATTTCGGCTGCTTGCGCACTGCCCCAGATGCTAGACATGAGCAAAGCCAGTGTAGACATGCTCAAATTTTTAATTCGACGGTTATTCATGTGCCATCCTATTGTTGTTAACAATTCAGAAGAAATTAGTTCCGGGACACGACTGGTACAAACAACTAATTTCAACCGTTAATACTTTTTTCTTCTAACCCTAGTTTATTCTTCGACTCGTGCTGTTAGTCAAATTGATAACAAGAAACTAATTGTTATCAGCCCTGCCTTGACTATCCCTGAACACAAGTCTTTAGACAGTTACTAATCTACCCAAAATAGAAAAATTTGAGAAGCAAGGTAACCATCTATTAACCAGAAACTTTTTAATCAGACAAGAATCAAAATAGCTTCCGAAATTCAGCGTATTACGCCGCATTTCGGAAAGACTATCACACTATCTTGAGGTATTAGAACCTTTTGCGAAGCAAAAGTTTAAGAAGAAATTACAGAAAAATAATTCCAAGGCTTTACTGGTAGAAATCTACCAGCCTGTGAGTTCTCGCATGCCATTTCCGATGTCAGCCAGACTTCGAACAGTCTTGACGCCAGCGTCTTGAAGTGCTGCAAATTTTTCTTCGGCAGTGCCCTTGCCGCCTGAAATTATTGCACCAGCATGACCCATTCGCTTGCCGGCAGGAGCAGTAACGCCCGCTATGTATGCAACCACCGGTTTAGTCACATTGGCTTTGATGAACGCCGCCGCTTCCTCTTCTGCAGTCCCGCCAATTTCACCGATCATTACAATAGCTTCGGTTTGCGGGTCAGCTTCGAACATGCCGAGGATGTCAATAAAGTTAGAACCTGGAATGGGGTCACCACCAATGCCCACGCACGACGATTGGCCGAAGCCAAAGTCTGTGGTTTGCTTAACCGCTTCGTAAGTCAGGGTGCCGGAACGCGACACAATCCCTACTTTGCCGGGTAGGTGTATATGGCCTGGCATAATGCCTATCTTGCATTCGCCTGGGGTGATAACTCCAGGACAGTTCGGTCCGATTAACCGAACTCCAGCTTGATCGCAGGCCTCTTTAGCGACCAACATATCCAACGTGGGGATACCTTCAGTAATACAAACGATTAACTTGATTCCCGCATCAGCAGCTTCAAGTATTGAGTCTTTACAAAAAGCGGCTGGCACGTAAATAACTGTGGCATCAGCCTGGGTCGCTGCGTAAGCTTCTTTTACGGTGTTAAACACTGGCAGATCTAAATGAATTTGACCGCCCTTACCCGGCGTTACGCCACCCACCATCTTGGTGCCATAAGCGATAGCCTGCTCTGAATGGAATGTACCTTGAGAACCGGTGAAGCCCTGGCAAATTACTCTAGTGTCTTTATTGATTAAAATGCTCATTTGGCACCTCCTGCTGCTGCAGCTACAACTTTTTCGGCCGCATCTGACAAACTAGTCGCCGCTATAATATTAAAGCCGCTTTTGCTTAGCACTTCACGGCCAAGCTCTGCATTGTTACCTTCCAGTCTTACAACCACGGGTACTTTTACACCCACCTCTTCAACCGCGCCAATCACGCCTTCGGCGATGAGGTCGCAGCGGACGATGCCGCCAAAAATATTGACTAAGACCGCGGCCACTTTCTCATCTGACAGTATTATTTTGAACGCTTCAGTTACGCGCTCTTTTGTGGCACCGCCTCCTACGTCAAGGAAATTGGCTGGGCTGCCACCGTGAAGCTGAACAATATCCATGGTACCCATAGCGAGACCGGCGCCGTTTACCATGCATCCTATATTGCCATCTAGGGCGACGTAGTTGAGTTCCCATTCGGCCGCATGAGCCTCGCGCTCATCTTCTTGCGAAGGGTCACGCATGGCCTGCAATTTAGGCTGTCGATACATTGCGTTGCTATCGATGGTTATCTTGCCATCAAGGCAGTGCAAATTACCCTCATCTGTAATCACCAGAGGATTAATTTCCAATAGTGCAAGATCCAAATCATGGAACAATTTAGACAAACCTAAAAACAACTGAGTGAATTGCTTTATTTGTGCGCCCTGCAGCCCCAAACGAAACGCAAGGTCTCTGCCTTGGTAAGGCTGCGCCCCGGTTAAGGGGTTTATAGTCGCTTTGAGTATTTTCTCTGGGGTTTCTTCAGCGACCGTCTCGATCTCTACTCCACCTTCGGTTGATGCCATGAAGACAACCCGGCGAGTTGAACGGTCCACCACAGCGCCTAAATATAATTCTCGTGCGATATTCGTGCATGACTCCACTAATATCTTGCTGACCGGCTGGCCTTTGGCATCGGTTTGATAAGTGACTAGATTCTTACCCAGCCAGCTTGCGGCAAAAGCACTCGCCTCTTCCGCGCTGTCAACAAGCTTCACACCACCTGCTTTACCTCGGCCTCCAGCATGTACTTGGGCTTTTACAACCCACTTACTGCCACCAATTTTTGCCGTTGCTGCCGCCGCATCTTCAGGCGTATCAACCGCATAGGCTTTCGATACGGGCAGACCGTATTCGGCAAAGAGCTCCTTCGCCTGATATTCGTGTAAATTCATTGTTGCTCCATCAGTGGATTAGTATTTTAGTTTCGACGTTTCTTATTGGCGATATGAATGGCGTGGCCATTGGCAGACAAGGCCGCTTCGTGCACAGCTTCAGATAGCGCTGGGTGAGAGAACATGGTTAATCCAATATCCTCTGCGCTCGCACTAAACTCCATCGCGACGACTATCAGTTGCAGCAAATCTGCAGCTGCTGAGCTTATGATATGGCAGCCTAATATTCGATCGGTTTTAGCATCAGCAATCAGCCTCACCATGCCGTCTGAATCATTGGCAGCTAAAGCTCGACCATTGGCAGCGAAAGGGAAGCTGCCAACGTTATACTCTATCCCTTCGGCTTTTAATTGTTCTTCATTCTTTCCAACCCAAGCTATTTCTGGGTGGGTATACACCACTGAAGGCACAAGGTCGTAGTTAACTTGGGCCTTTTTGCCGGCTATTCGTTCTGCAGCCATAACGCCTTCTTCGCTACCCTTGTGGGCTAGCATTGGACCTCTAACTACGTCACCGCAGGCATAAATATTAGGTATGTTGGTTTGGCACTGATCATTAACTTTGATGAAGCCTCGCTCATCCAATTCAATACCCACGGATGAGTCGAGCAAGCCTTCAGTGTATGGCCGTCGGCCAACAGCAACAATTAGCTTGTCGAAAGTAGCCTTTTTCTCACCTTCTGAATCTGTGTATTCAACGGTGACGCTTTTCTTAGTTACTTTACTGCCAGTCACTCGAGCGCCAAGCGTTATATTCAGGCCTTGTTTGGCAAAAATCTTCGCTGCTTCTTTAGCAATCGTACGATCTGCCATTGGCAAAAAGTCATCTAAGGCTTCTAGTATTGTAACTTCAGATCCAAGTCGGGCCCAAACGCTGCCAAGCTCTAAACCGATAACACCGGCCCCAATGACACAGAGCTTCTTTGGCACTTCTTGAAATTCTAACGCCCCAGTTGAATCCACAATTGTGTCTTGGTCAATTGGGGTTGGCGGAATGTTGATAGGCACAGAACCGGCTGCGATAATAATATGTTTAGCAGCCAGCTCTTGCTCAGAGCCATCATTGGCTGTGACTAATACCTTGTTCACCCCGACAACCTTGCCAGTGCCGCCAATCCCTTCAACCTTATTACCCGCAAACAAACCTTTGATGCCGCTGGTTAGTTGATCGACGACTTTTTCTTTGCGCTTAATCATAGCAGGCACGTCAATGCTGACTTTGCCAACGTTAATACCATGAGCCTCGAAATGCTTAGTGGCTTCGAGGTATTTATGGGAACTATCCAACAGGGCCTTTGAAGGGATACAGCCTACATTCAAGCAGGTGCCTCCAAACACAGTCTTATTTTCTTTATTTAACCACTTCTCTATACATGCGGTTTTTAGCCCTAACTGCGCACAACGAATTGCTGCAACATACCCTGCAGGGCCGGATCCGATAACAACCACATCGTATTCATTCGCCATAGTTTTTTACCCGTTATAAGTGTCTGAAGTGATTCTCTATATTTCTAGAATCAATCGCGTTGGATCTTCAAGCAGTTCTTTTATTGTGACTAAGAACTGCACCGCTTCTTTTCCATCGATCATTTGATGATCGTAAGACAGCGCCAAATACATCATTGGCAAGATTTTTACCTCACCATTCACGGCCATAGGGCGCTCTTGAATTTTGTGCATGCCTAAAATAGCTGTCTGCGGCGGGTTAATTATCGGCGTTGACAAAAGCGACCCAAATACTCCGCCATTGGAGATCGTGAAAGTACCACCAGTCAGCTCATCAATTGCCAGCTTGCCATCCTGCGCCTTTTTGCCAAATTCGCGAATTACTTTTTCTATCTGAGCTAAGCTCATATTGTCTGCGTTGCGTAGCACAGGAACCACTAAGCCACGAGGCGAACCTACCGCAACTCCAATATCTTGATAACCGTGGTAGATAATATCAGTACCGTCCAGCGAGGCATTCACAGCGGGAAAACGCTTTAAGGCTTCGATGCTTGCTCGGACAAAGAAGGACATAAAGCCTAATCGAACTCCATCGTGCACTTTTTCGAACTCGTCTTTGTGACGGTTCCGAATCTCTATTACCGGCTGCATATTCACTTCGTTAAACGTTGTCAGCATAGCGGCCGTCTGAGTCGCGTGTAGCAAGCGCTCAGCAACTTTTAACCGCAGGCGACTCATGGGCACGCGCTCTTCGATACGGCCGTCGCTAGACACGCTAGTCCCTGCAGGGGTAGCTAATGCCGCCGCGGGTTTTGGAGAGTCAACGTGGGCAACTACGTCTTCTTTAGTCACTCTGCCAGCTTTTCCGGTTCCTGCAATAGCATTGGCATCCAGGGATTTTTCGTCCACCATTTTTTTCGCAGAAGGGCTTAAGATCGCACGTGAACTAGTGACCGGTGCTTCAGTAGACGATTCAGTATTAGCAGAGACTGTAGTTTGCGCAGGCTCTGTTTTAGCGGCGATTTCACCCGCTTGGATACTGCCAATTGCCTCGTTACTTACTATTGTGTCGCCTGCATTCTTAATGATTTCTTTCAGAACGCCGTCGGTTGGAGAGACTACTTCAATGACTACCTTATCAGTTTCTATATCTACCAAAAGCTCATCTCGAGCTACGGTATCGCCAACATTTTTATACCACGTAGCAATTGTTCCGTCTGGTACCGATTCAGGGAGGGTTGGGGCTTTAATTTCAATCGTCATAGTCTGTCCTTTTCACAAAACCTGCTTTTCAGGATCTTATGGTGGTAATAATTAGTTGGTTTAACCTAGGGCTTCGTCAATAAATTTTTTCTGCTGACTTAAATGCAAGGCTGGATAGCCGGCAGCTACCGAAGCTGATGCATCTCGGCCTACATATTGTAGATACACGCTTGGGAAATGCTCATTAATTGCACGCCGAATATGGTGCTGACTTGAGTACCAAGCGCCTTGATTCATTGGCTCTTCCTGGCACCACATAATGGACTCCAGGTTTTTATATTGAGCGATGCAGTTAGAAAATTCATCATGAGGAAACGGATATAGCTGCTCCATCCGGATGATTGCAATATCTTTAAGCTCTCTACCGCGGCGTTCTTGCCGTAAATCGTAGTAGACCTTGCCGCTGCATATGATGAGTCGCTTGATCGCATCTGGCTCAAATCCGTCTGTTTCATCAATCACAACCTGAAATGAACCTTCTGCCATTTCTTCTAATGACGAGACTGACTCTTTATGCCGCAACAAGCTCTTTGGTGACATGACCACCAATGGTTTACGCAAAGGGCATAACACTTGCTTACGCAGCATGTGAAACACCTGGGCGGACGTGGTAGGCACGCATACCTGAATATTATGTTCAGCACATAGCTGCAGGAATCGCTCGAGTCTCGCTGAAGAATGCTCAGGCCCCTGCCCCTCATAGCCATGGGGTAGTAATAGGGTTAAGCCACACAGTCTTCCCCATTTGTGTTCACCACTGGCAATAAACTGATCGATTACCACCTGCGCTGAATTAGCGAAATCACCAAACTGTGCTTCCCAGATCACCAACGCGTTTGGAATAGTAGTCGCGTAGCCGTATTCGAAGGCCAACACCGCAGCTTCAGATAATAATGAATCGTAGATAGTAAAGCGCGCTTGGTTATTCTCCAATGACTGCAGTGGGGTATAGGTTTCACCGGTTTTTTGATCATGAAAGACAGCATGCCGATGAGCGAAGGTGCCACGACCAACATCTTGACCAGTAATACGCACTTTGTTCCCAGTGATTAAAATGCTGGCGTAAGCGAGAGTTTCTGCAAAGCCCCAATCTACAGGCAGCTCGCCTTCAGCCATTGCGGTTCGATC
The DNA here is from genome assembly GCA_047617585.1 of Pseudohongiellaceae bacterium. GTDB lineage: Bacteria > Pseudomonadota > Gammaproteobacteria > Pseudomonadales > Pseudohongiellaceae > UBA9145. Next base: position 29,855 of record JBLGBD010000010.1, read on the forward strand.
GGTTAATATTTTCTTAACCTGCCGCTGCACAGTGAATCCTTTCGGGACTTTAACCAGTTTTTTCGCCAGTCCCTTCAGTGTGTTTAAGGAAATAGACGTGTTGTAGTATGAGCTCCAAGCGTGTCCAAGATAGGGGCTCCAATCTACAAAAAGCTCAACGTTAGGCTCTTTGACTAAGCTTTTTACTACGTGCTCACCTGTATCGAGGGCATCTCGGTATATTTTACTCTGGGCATCAGATTCTTCGATGCTCACAATATTTTGCTCGTGCAGCAATTCGGCGTACAAAACTCGTGTCGACTTATGCTGCTTTATTGCCGCATACATTAACGGCTGAGTTGACGAAGGCTCATCGGTTTCGTTGTGACCACGGCGGCGGTAACAAACTAGATCGATTACAACGTCTTTTTTGAATTGATATCTAAAATCCAACGCCAATTGGGTAATAAAAAGTACAGCCTCTGGGTCATCAGCGTTAACGTGAAAAATTGGCGCCTGAATCATTTTCGCAACGTCGGTGCAATATTCAGTGGAGCGCGCATCGTCTTGGCGACTCGTAGTGAAGCCTACCTGATTGTTGATAATTATGTGAACCGTCCCGCCTGTAGAAAACGCGCGGGTTTTGTACATTTGGAAGGTTTCCATCACCACACCCTGGCCCGCAAATGCGGCATCGCCATGAATGATTATGGGGACGACTTTAGAGCCTTCTTTATCGTTGCGTCTAGACTGCCGCGCACGCACAGAGCCTTCAACAACCGGTGCTACAATTTCCAAATGCGAGGGATTAAAAGCCATCGCCATATGCACTTCTCCGCCCTCTGTCATAATATTAGAGGAGAAGCCTTGGTGATATTTTACGTCACCTGAACTTTGATACACTGCCCGGCCTTCGAATTCATCGAACAAATCAGCGGGGTTTTTGCCAAGAATATTGACCAACACATTGAGTCGGCCGCGGTGAGCCATGCCTAAGACTATTTCTTTGGCGCCGTACTTGCCCGCACGCTGCACCAACTCATCAAGGGCGGGAATCAAGCTTTCACCGCCCTCCAGCCCAAATCGCTTGGTACCAGGATATTTCGAATCCAAGTGCTTCTCTAAGCCTTCTGCCGCCGTGAGGCGCTCTAGCAAATGCTTTTTAACTTCTTGCTCGAAGGTAGGGACTCCGTCGTTGCTCTCAATGCGTTGTTGAATCCACTGTTTTTCTTCCAAATTCACAATGTGCATGAATTCATAGCCGATCTTACTGCAGTAAATACGCTCAAGCGTATCGACTAAATCTCTTAACGGAGCGATCTGTCTGCTTATAAAAAGAGACCCTGTCTGAAATGCAGTGGAATAATCGACCGGTGACAAATCATGAAACTCTAGTTCTAGATCTGGCACCCGCTCTCGGTGCATTAAACCTAAAGGGTCTAAACCGGCCTTCTGATGGCCTCTTACCCTGTAAGAACTGATGAGCTGAAGCACTTTAACTTGCTTGCTTTCGTGCTCAGAGTTAATGACCGCGTCATTGCTCATAATAGGTGCAAATCTGCTGCGTTTGCTTAGGGCTTTGAAATCTCGCCGAATTGCCGAGTGAGAGACATCAGCAATGGCACCGCTGCCATTGGCCAGAGAAGAGAAATAGTGGTTCCACTCTTCGGAGACGGAAACAGGATCAGCCAAAAAATTTTCATATAGCTCCTCAACATATTCAGCGTTGGAGCCAGATATGTGCCCAGAGCTTCTCATCAATTCCAGAATCGTTTGCTGCATTTGCTACCTCAGTAATACCTGTCTTTTAGACGGCAGAATCCTTTGCTCTTTAGCAGGTTTAATGTCTTATGTGCCTTGGGCAATCAACATGCTGCGAATATGCCCGATAGCGCGAGTGGGGTTTAATCCTTTAGGGCAAACCGACACGCAGTTCATTATGCCGCGACACCTAAAAACACTGAAGGGGTCGTCTAGTCCAGCCAACCTTTCTGCTGCAGCAGTATCTCGGCTATCGGCTAAAAATCGATAAGCCTGCAACAGACCTGCCGGTCCAATAAATTTGTCTGGGTTCCACCAAAAAGAAGGACAAGCGGTGCTACAGCATGCACATAGAATGCACTCATACAGACCGTCCAGTTTGGCACGGTCTTCAGGTGACTGCAGCCGCTCGATTGCTGGCGCAGGCGTATCGTTCAAAAGAAACGGCTTCACTTTCTCAAATTGCTTATAAAATATTGACAGATCTACAACGAGATCGCGAATAACCGGGAGACCCGGCAAAGGCCGCAATACGAGTTTTTTACCTGGTTTCACGGCTTCCGATAATGGTGTGATACAGGCAAGGCCATTTTTGCCGTTAATGTTCATACCATCGGAGCCACAGACTCCTTCGCGGCATGAACGCCGATAAACCACGGTAGGGTCTTTTTCCTTTACCAAATTTAAAACGTCAAGCACCATCAGGTCTTTACCTTCAGGAATATTGACTTCCACATCATGCATAACCGGCTTAAGGTCGGTTTCTGGATTGTAGCGATATATGCTAACTAACACGGTTCACCATCTCTAAATAAAAATTTAAGTTTAGTAAGTGCGAATTTTCGGTTCAAACGTAGGGACCGTCCGTGGCTTGAAGTTCACTGAACGCTTACCAACTGACTTGTCAGCCGGATAGTACATTGAGTGGCATAGCCAGTTTTCATCGTCTCTAACTCTGAAATCATCTCGCGCATGGGCCCCACGACTTTCAGTCCGAGCTTCTGCTGAAATAGCAGTAGCTTCCGCAACCTCAAACAGATTTTCTAACTCCAATGCTTCGATTCGCGCCGTGTTGAATGTGTTGCTCTTGTCGCTGAGATGCACATTGTTCAGACGCTCGCGAATATCGTTTAGCTTTTTGATACCTTCTTGCATAAACTCACCCTTGCGAAAAACTCCAAAGTGGTTTTGCATCGTCTTTTGTAACTCGGCACGCAGCACCGGCACACTCTCACCTCCAGTGCTTTCATTCAAGCGGGCGAGTCTCGTCATTGCAAACTGAACATCACTGTCACTGGCTTGTCTTTGTTCTAAACCCTGCTGCAACATTTCTTCAATATGCTTGCCGGCGGCACGACCAAACACAATCAGGTCGAGCAAGCTATTGCCGCCAAGGCGGTTCGCGCCATGAACTGACACACAGGCTGCTTCGCCCACAGCGAACAGGCCCGGTATAATCTGATCCTGACCGGCTGCATTCATTGTCAGTGCTTGGCCATTCACATTGGTTGGAATACCACCCATCATGTAGTGACAGGTTGGGACTACCGGAATAGGCTCTTTTATCGGATCTACATGGGCAAAGGTTCTCGACAATTCTAAAATTCCCGGCAGCTTAGCCCTCAATACATCTTCACCCAAATGATCTAACTTGAGCATTACGTGATCGCCGTTTTCGCCACAGCCTCTGCCCTCAATGATTTCCAAGACCATTGAACGCGCTACCACATCACGACCTGCTAAATCCTTTGCGTTAGGCGCATAACGCTCCATAAAACGCTCACCATCTTTATTGATCAGATAGCCGCCCTCCCCTCGACAGCCTTCAGTAACCAAAGTCCCTGCGCCATAAATTCCTGTGGGGTGAAACTGCCACATCTCCATGTCTTGCAAAGGAAACCCTGCGCGTGTAGCCATGCCCGCGCCATCGCCGGTACAAATCATCGCATTCGTTGTTGACGCATAGATTCGACCAGCGCCGCCGGTTGCGAACACCGTGGCTTTAGACTTAACAATAACGGTTTCGCCACTTTCGATGCAGATAGCGATAACACCGACCACTTCTCCATCTTGGTTTTTTACCAGATCTACGGCATACCATTCATTCAGAAATACCGTATTGTTTTTCACGTTACCCTGATACAGGGTGTGCAATAGCGCATGGCCGGTTCTATCGGCAGCGGCGCAAGTTCGAGCAGCCTGACCACCGTTTCCATAATCTTTAGATTGACCACCGAACGGTCGTTGATAGATTCGGCCGTTTTCCGTGCGCGAAAAAGGCAAACCCATATGTTCCATCTCGAACACGGCTTGCGGCCCCTCACTGCACATGTATTCGATTGCATCTTGGTCGCCGATGTAATCTGAGCCTTTGACGGTGTCATACATATGCCAGCGCCAATCGTCGTTTGGGTCATCACTGGCGATAGCGCAAGTAATGCCGCCTTGGGCTGAAACGGTATGGGATCTGGTTGGAAAAACTTTAGAAATTACTGCCGTCTTAAATCCGGACTGGGCCAACTGAAGGGCTGCGCGCAAACCTGCACCGCCCCCACCAACAATAACTGCATCAAACGAAATACTGCGCATAGCTGTCATCTAGCTTCCCCAAAAAATCTGAATGCCCCACAGCAAATACACCACAGTAATCAGGGCGCAGGCTGCTTGCACAAAAAGTCGAATAACTGTTGCGAACCGTCCTATATGGTGCTCAAGCAAATAGTCGGTTGTGATTGTCCACAAGCCGATCCAGGCATGGCTGCACAGTGCGAAAATTGTAATCAAGCTGAAAAACCGCATTGGCGTCGTGGCAAACAAATGGCTCCACGCTGCATAGTCCATCTCGGGGTTCGCTAAGAAGGCTCCGAGTATGAATAGCGTGTACGTTCCAAGAATTACAGCGCTAAAGCGCTGGATCAGCCAGTCGGATAGGCCAGAACGGCTAAAGCTTGTCGCATTAGTTACCATATCCACACTCCTGCCGCAGCGATCGCTACGAATGCGGTTACTAAGACCAGAATTGACCCCATCTTGCCGCCTTCAATTGTTTCGCCAATACCCCAATCCATGATTAAGTGTTTTACGCCCGCGATAAGGTGATAAAGTAAGCCTGCAACAATGAACCAGACCGCGAACTTAACTAACGCTAAGTCCAATAGGTCTAGAGCCTTGGTAAAACCCGCTTCTGAGCTAAGTGATAGCTGCAGTAAATAAAGCAAAGCGGCAGTGCCAAAGAAAATAAGAACGCCACTTAGTCTGTGTAAGATTGACGTTATGGCCGGAAGCGGCCAGCGAAAAACTAGAAGGTTGAGATTAACTGGTCTTGAATCTTTCACGTTATGCTGAATCCGTTAGCGATTAAATGAATGTCGCGGAGAATTTCGCGCTTAGAAAATCCCGCAAACTATTTGAAATACTTATACAAATTGGGCATTTGAAACGGCTGAAAGTATATGCGTATAGCCCTTTCAATACAATAATTCTTCCGATTACAGTCTCGTTTATGACAATATTTTGTCACCTATAAACCGCCGTGAGAATTTTAACGTGGCCCCCTTTATGGTTTAGCACATACAACAGCTTTGTGATGGAATTGTTAGATATCTACGCAAACTCAGCTATGGTTAGATCTAGATTCCGTGGCATAAACCGGAAATAGAAAAATTTGACATTGATGTCACTCTCTTCCTAGTATTGCGGTCCCGAAATCAACAGACTGGGGCTAACTATTTACACACAGTAAACCCCCCAACCCATTGTTTTATAAGAACAAATTAATTATACGCTAAATTTAGGAGACCGGCATGAGTGATAAAAAGGCCCAGCTAACCGTAGACGGGATCGACGAGATTATAGAGTTGCCCGTTTATGAAGGCAGTACTGGTCCTGATGTAGTAGACGTGAGAAGCCTAGTTAGCCACGGCATTTTCACCTACGACCCAGGCTTTGTCTCAACCGCCGCTTGCGACTCAGAAATTACCTACATCGATGGCAATGCCGGGGTTCTCCTGCATCGGGGTTACCCGATCGAGCAGCTCGCTGAGCACGCCACATTCCTTGAAACCTGCTTTTTGCTGCTAAACGGTGAGCTGCCTAGCTCAACCGAAAAGGACGAGTTTGAGAATACCATTCGCTACCACACAATGGTTGACGAGCAGATTCACGAGTTTTTCAGAGGGTTCCCACGCACTGCCCACCCAATGGCGATGCTATGTGGCGTAGTTGGTGCGCTTTCAGCGTTTTACCACGATGATTTAGACTCAGATTTACCCGAACATCGAATGACTGCAGCCCACCGTGTCATTGCAAAGATGCCGACACTAGCTGCCATGTGCTACAAACACGGCATCGGTCAGCCCATGATGTACCCACAGAACGACATGAGCTTAAGCGAAAACTTCCTTCATATGATGTTTGGCACACCATGTGAGCCGGCCAGTGTCAGCCCTACTCTCGCCAAAGCCATGGATACCATTTTCTTGCTCCACGCTGACCATGAACAAAATGCCTCCACCTCGACGGTTCGCCTAGCAGGCTCTACTGGTGCGAACCCCTATGCCTGCATAGCATCAGGTATCGCCGCGCTGTGGGGCCCTGCTCATGGCGGCGCCAATGAAGCAGTGCTAGAAATGCTGTTTGAAATTGGCGACGAGTCCCGGATTGATGAGTTCATACTAAAAGCCAAAGACAAAAAAGACCCTTTCCGCTTAATGGGGTTTGGTCACCGGGTCTACAAAAATTTCGACCCGCGCGCAAAAGTTATGCGCGAAATCTGCGACGAAGTATTAGAAGAACTAGGTATTGAGAACGATCCTTTGTTCAGAATCGCCCGTAAGCTAGAAAAGATAGCGCTTGAAGACGAGTATTTTATTGAAAAGAAACTCTATCCGAACGTCGACTTTTACTCTGGCATAATCTTAAAGGCCATTGGCATTCCTACCAGTATGTTCACGGTAATCTTTGCCACCGGACGCACACCCGGCTGGATAGCCCACTGGAATGAGATGATGAGCGGCGACTATAAAATTGGACGCCCACGTCAGCTTTATAAAGGCCATCCAAAACGCGACTACCCTAAAAAGTAAGCCCTGGCTTGAATCCAGTGTTTGAAAACAAATAAAAAAGGCGCGTCGATAATTATCGACGCGCCTTTTTTATTTCCTGTTTGCCAGTTTAGCGAGGTCTAAGTCCGCTATCTTTGGCTTAACTCTTAGAGACCTCAAAATATTTCTAAGGTCGAGTTAAACTGTTTGGTGGAGCCTATCGGGATCGAACCGATGACCTCAACGCTGCCAGCGTTGCGCTCTCCCAGCTGAGCTAAGGCCCCAAGCGTGCGCATTCTAAGCACAGCACGGCTGCAAGTCAATTCAACACCCTCAATAAGGCGTTATCTGCCGATAGCCGCGCTCCAATTCCTTGTCCATTTTCTTCGAAATCCCACCAAGCACTGTAATCCCACTGCGAATCCGTGAACGAGTTATGTCCAAGCCCAGTATGTCGATAGAATCAAATACCGATGTGGACACAGCTTTGCCACTAATGGCGACAAACAGAGGGAATAGAAAATCTCGTATCTTAATTGCCATCTGCTGCGCCAGCCCTTGGATAGCAGCCTCTACGTCGTCCCTGCGCAGCGCAGGCAAACTTTCTAAATGCCATAGTACATACTGAAGTATTTTTAACTGCTCATCCGCTGACAACTGCTTGTGTGCGAAGTGCTCAGCGGTAAGCTGGGGATTACCACTGACAAAAAAACTGCCCAAATCAGCCACATCTGAAAACCGCTCTACCCGTTGCTTCAACAACGGAACAATGCGACTGATTTTGTCTGCTGGAAATGCCCATTTAGCAAATTCTTCAGCAAATTTTTCATCGGATAGGTCTTCTCGGATGTACTTGCCATTTAACCAATCTAGCTTTTCAATATCAAAAATTGGCCCGCCTAGAGAAACCCGGCTTATGTCGAAGTTTTCAACCATTGCCTCAATGCTAAACTTCTCTTCACCATTGGGCATAGTCCACCCCATCATTCCTAGATAATTCACCAAAGCTTGGGGAAGATAGCCCATGGCCGAGTAGTAACCTATGCTGGTAGGGTTTTTCCGCTTGCTGAGCTTACTCTTATCAGGATTTCGCAGCAGCGGCATGTGACAAAGAACCGGAACTTCCCAGCCGAAATACTGGTACAACAAAATATGCTTAGGCGCTGAGTTAATCCACTCTTCGCCGCGGATGACATGACTTATTTGCATTAGGTGATCGTCTACCACATTGGCAAAATGATAAGTCGGCTTACCGTCCGACTTAATCAATACCTGCATGTCAATCTGGGCCCAAGCAATAGAAACAGGCCCTCGCAACATATCCTCGAACTGGCACTCGCCTTCGCGAGGGACTTTCATGCGAATCACGCTGGATTCACCGGCAGCGAGCTTAGACTCTACTTGCTGTGTATCTAGCTGCAGACAGTGTCCGTCATAGCCAACAGACTGCTTATTTGCCAGCTGTTCCTTGCGCAGTTCATCGAGACGCTCGGAACTGCAGAAGCAGTGAAACGCACTTCCATTATCTAATAGCTGGTGGATATGCTGAGCGTAGATTTCGCCCCGCTCACTCTGCTTGTAAGGCCCGTACTCACCTCCAATCCCAGGCCCTTCATCCCAGGTCAAACCGAGCCACTGTAGCGACTGAAGGATATCCTGCTCTGACTTTTCCGTGCTTCTTACCGCATCAGTATCTTCAATGCGCAAGATAAATTTGCCCCCCAAATTGTGCGCAAAACAGCGATTGAAGAGCGCGATATAGGCAGTGCCCACATGGGGGTCACCGGTGGGGGAAGGAGCGATGCGAGTTCTAATTTGTGACATGAAATACCACTAGAGAGGGTTAATTTATGTTAGCAGACGATTATACGCTAAAGCGTTTTAATACCGAACTGCTATAATTCTGCTGTTTTTGCCCATTTACTAATGACACCACTTCTGAGCCCATGAATTTTTCACGACAATTTTGCGTTGCCCCAATGATGGACTGGACCGATCGACACGATCGGATGTTCCTGCGTCAATTTTCAAAACATGCTCTGCTCTACACGGAGATGGTCACTAGCGGCGCACTGCTATTTGGCGACACCGACTACCTACTGCAGCATGATCTTGAAGAACAGCCCTGCGCATTGCAGCTTGGTGGCAGCGACCCCCAGCAGTTAGCGCAATGCGCCCTTCTCGGCGAGCAGGCTGGCTATCAAGAAATAAACCTCAACGTGGGTTGCCCCAGCGATAGAGTTCAATCTGGCGCGTTTGGGGCTTGCTTAATGGCCTCCCCACAGCTTGTTGCCGACTGTGTTCAGGCCATGAAAAAAACTGTCAGCATCCCAGTAACAGTGAAGTGTCGACTCGGGATTGATGATCTCGATAGCGAACAGTTTCTTATTGATTTTGTGCAAACTGTCGCCGCGGGTGGCTGTGAAACGTTTATTATTCATGCCCGTAAAGCCATACTTAAGGGGCTTTCACCAAAACAGAACCGCGAAATACCACCGCTCATTTATGACAGGGTCTACGGTATAAAGACAAAGTTTCCTGAGCTCGAAATAATCATCAACGGTGGTATCAAAAGCTTTGCTGAGATCACTGCTCATCTTCAATTCATCGATGGCGTGATGCTAGGCAGAGAAGCCTATCAAAACCCCTATATATTAGCCCAAGTCGATTCTTTATTGTTTGATGAGTCGGCACTCCCATTGAGTCGAATTGAGTATTTAAAAAATTACTTACCCTATGTAGAGCAGCAATTAGGACTGGGAACACCGCTACAGCATATCAGCCGCCATCTGCTTGGTTTATTCAAGGGGCAAAAAGGCGGCAAGCAGTTTCGCCGTCATTTGTCGGAGAATTGCTACAAAAAAGACGCTGACATTTCGGTGCTACTTGATGCGATTGCATATGTCGACTGATGTGGCATCATAGGGGTTTTCTCTAAGACCTAATTCTTATGCTAAGCACAATTAAATCTTTTTTCGACACTAAGCTCACGGAATCAGCAACTGCCACCGCTGAAAAAACGACTCAGCAATTAAATCTTGCTAGCGCGGCACTTATGATCGAGGTGATGAATTGCGATCACCAGTTAGATGATCGAGAGGCGGCCGCGTTCCTAGATGTTCTCAGTACTAGTTTAAATTTGTCTCAGCAAGAGCTGGAGGAACTGGTCGATCTTGCGGAAAAACAAGCCAAACAAGCAACTTCACTGTATGAATTTACCCGCCTAATAAATGATCACTATGACTACGCCCAAAAGATTGAGCTCATAGAAAACATGTGGCGAATTGCATTCTCTGATGAAACTCTCGATAAGTATGAGGAGCATTTGATTCGAAAAATAGCCGATTTGATTTATGTCTCTCATTCGGACTTCATAAAATCCAAACTTACTGTGAGAGATTCTTAAACTTTCTAACGACGAAACTAAAGTCAAACTTTCTCGACAGTCAGCAAAGCCACGTCATCCGGCGCATCAGACACAGAATCTAGCCCCAACCCTTCATAGACGGCATGAAACTTACCTTGGCCAGCTTTGACTAACTCAATAAGCTGACTTTCTTTTTCATCTAGACCCTTAGATTTTAAAAGTTCTAAAACGCCGTCTGAAAACAGATTAATCGTAAACTGCTCGCCTAAAGAGATTACTTTTTCCTCGTAAGTCGCGCCCGCTTGAATGCCAATTGGATAGCTGCGTGCCTCCAACATCGTGTAACTGTTATTAGCACCGATAATTGGCATCGGATAGTGGCCCGCCGAAGCGTAGGAGAGTGTGTTTTCAAGCGGGTCAATCATGCCGAAAAATGCCGTTACGTGCTTTTGCAAATTCGCTAGGCTTAACTCTTTGTTCAGCCCAACTAAGACACCAGCCATAGACACTAAGCCAGCTTTCTGAAATAAGCGATTAGTCACATCCCTTGCCATGTACTTTAGCAGTACAGTAACAAACGCAGATGACGCACCATGACCAGATACATCAGCTATATAGAAAACAAGCTTGCCATCATCGGTCTTCCAATAGTCAACAAAGTCTCCGCTGAGATACAAAGAGGGTACTATTTTATGTTGAAAACTAACCCCATCTAATAGCAATGGTGTGTCGGGCAGAAGCCGGGTTTGCACGAGCCTCCCTGCTTGTTGATCCATCCGAAGAAGATCCAAGGAATGTTGTAGATGGGAATTACTGCGCTCTAAATCTTCACTGTATTTCTCATTCTGAGCCAGCAGGTTAGCTTGCTGTAGAGTTCGTCGCACGGAATGCTCGAGCACTTCTAAGTTCTTTATGGGCTTCATAAGGTAATCAGCAGCGCCCAAACGCAGTGCCTGTACCGCATCCTCTACTTCCCCGTAGCCCGAAATCACTATGATGGGTGTTTTACCATCTTTGGCTGCTACTTGCCTAATGACGTCAAGTCCATCCACATCCGGCATCCGCAGATCGCAAAGCACCAGATCAGGGTGTTCAGACTCGAATAAAGCTACCCCTTCGACTCCATTCGGGGCTTCGATGATCGAATAGCCGCTGTCTTCAAGATAAACCGAAAAGCTCCGCCGCACTGCTGCATCGTCGTCAATCAGCAACAATTTAGGGCCATGCGATGGCAGCTTAGCTGTAATAGGATTCATTGGCGATGGAGAATCGGCTTAGTTGGAATATACAGGGCAAGGCACTGCTGGTTAATCTTCAGTGTAATTCACTAAGTAACCGCGACACCAGAATAAGTGCTCAAAAGTCAGAAAAACTATCGGCAACTTGACCATCTTTAACTAGATACTCCCTGCGCTGCAGGTAGGCTTCTCTGAAAAACAGGTATTTGTCGCCACCCACCAACTCATCCAAGGCCAGTAGCGAGGACCGCGTATCGAGTTCACGCACTGCAAATAGAGACAGCCGGACAGTTCTTTCATCATAGTATTGAATAGGATTGAACAATGTATCAAGGACCAAGCCAAGGGAGTCACGTACATTACTTGAACCAAATACAGGTAAGACCACATAAGGGCCAGAACCAATGCCCCAGCGCCCCAGAGTCTGACCAAAGTCTTCTTCATTCTTTTCCAGCCCAATGCTGCTCGCGACATCTAAAAAGCCTCCTAACCCAATTGTAGTATTCAAGGCGAAGCGCCCAGAATCAGACAGCGCGTCGTTGAGTTTCAGCTGCAATAAATCATTGGCGAACACGTTGATATCGTCAATATTGCTGAAGAAATTACCGATCCCCTGCCGCACAGGTCGCGGCAGAAAAGTATTGTAGGTAATGGCCACTGGCCTAACTAAGATTCGGTCAAAAAAATCATTAAAGGCAAATACCCTTTGGTTGGCGTTTTGCCAAGGATCTGCGGTTTGCCCGAAAACGGTCGAAGGCAGGCACAGTCCAGCCACTACCATTAATAGGCCGCGCCGGTTTAAAAACCGAGTACTTGGTAGCGGCACTTGTGGATTAGACATCTGCATTGGTTAATCAGGGGTTTAGGTAACCCAAAGGTAAATAGGATTGTAGGCGCGCTGTATTACAATTTCATCTTTTAAACGAGACTGCGCCTAAATAGTTTCTAGTAGCTGTTCAATACGTTTGGTGGACACAGGGATTTTAGTGCCAAGGTTTTGGGCAAACAGTGACACTCTAAATTCTTCTAACATCCAGCGTAAGCTTTGTAGCAATTGGTTGTCAGTCAACTCACTGTTACTGCTCAATTCCTCATAGCGTCGCCAATAGTTTAGGTATAACACAGTGTTTTCGGCATCTCTAGCACCCATATGAGGGGCTTTGCCCAAGCGTGACTCAATAGCGTTAAGATACCTAGGAAACTCGTTCAATCGTGTGATATCAGTCACATGCAAAAAATTTTCACCTATCAAATGCTCAAGCTGACTGAGGATATCTGACCTCACATAGTCAAGTTCAATGAGCGCCGGTGAGTTAAGAGACCTACCAATTACCAGTTTCTGTTCAATGATTTTACGCAGCAAGGTTTGTAGTTTTTCAGCAGTTGGGATCAGCCGACTTTTGCCCTCATTCAGCAGCTGTAGGAAACTGCTGTTATCACAAACGCGAATTGTATCTAAATAGAACGCTTCTTTGTACACAGCGAACACAATATCATCGACAGTGGCTAAACTTGAACCTGCCAGTTGCAAACTCATAGATTGTATGAATCGGTTTAAGGATTTAGTAATCGAGTTTTTTTGCTGCACGCTGCGCAGCATCAACAAACGAGAAAGCCCTAGCCGTGTGCTTCTAATGGCCTGGTCTTGGTCTGACAGTAGTTTAATGCTAACACTTGTTTGGCCGTCGATAAGTGCAGGAAACCGCACTAGCACTAGTTCTGTGCCGAGCTCAATGCTTTGGGGCAAATCTCCAAAGGTCCAATCAGTGAGCCCCTCTTGCTCTATAGGATGTAAATTAACAACGGCCTCGCTCGAGGCTGAATTTTGAGAACCGGCGCCGGCAGCGTTGACTGAACGCCGTTTCAGTTCATTTAGGTTGTATCCAAAATCTATTTCCTTACCCGTCTCATCTTTGATTGCTATTTTTACTACCAAGTGCTTGGGCAATTCGACTGACTCGAAGTCGGCTCTAGAGAGATTTAAATGCTTGAGCTTACGGATCTGCAAAAGCAATGCGTCGAACAACGTCCCGTCCGCAGAAGTCATAACCCCTATTATTTGGTCCACAAAGCCGCTCACGGGAATAAACTGTTTGCGCGTAGCCTTAGGTAGGCCTTTTAACAAAGTGATACATTTCTCGCGAATAATGCCTGGCACAGCCCAATCAATATCAGCTTGGGTAAGCTGAGGCAGCAGTGGCGCTGGGATTTCAATAGTGGCACCATCGCGCTCGCTTAATGGGTCAAAGAGATAGCCAAGCGTTAGCTGGTTACGGTTGATCTCGGTTTTATCAGGAAACTGTTTGAACTTCGAATGCAGTTCGCTATTCTTTATCAGATCTGACAGCTTCAGTTGCAGTGAAATTAACCGTTGCTGAGCTTCTTGATCATCCTTTGCGCTGCGAGATAACGTTGCATGCCATGCTTCCAGATCTCTAGTAGAGGCAATATCATCAGGCAACGCCTGATCATAGAATCTCGCTAAATCCGTATCGCTGATGATAATATCAGGACGTCTGATTTTTTCCTCTTCGCGGCTTAGCTCCGCTAAGAACTCGTTATTTTCCCTGTAAAAGCTAAGCTTGGTATGTAGCTGTTGATTGATCAAGCCTTCATTGATAAAAATTTCGCGGGTAGCTATTGGGTCGATGTCTACAAAAGGTATCAACGATTTTTCGGTAAGTGTTAACCCAAACAAGTGGACTTTTTCATACGCCATCACCTGTTGGCGTTTTTTGCTCCAATGAGGCCCAAAGTATTCCCGCTTTACCAAGTGCAAGGCCTGGTGCTCCACCCATTCCGGGTCGATTTTTGCGGCCATTGATGCGAAGACCTGATGAGTCTCCAATAAATCGCCGGTCACTATCCAATCCAGCTTACGATCGCTTAGCACAGAGCTTGATAGCAATTTAAAGCGTCTATTGCGGTTACCTAAATACTGATTGTTTTCAGATTTAGTTGCTATCTGATTAAGTGAGCCGCTAATTATACTTTCATGCACCACACGGTAATCACCCGGCTGCTGATTCAGTCGCCACCCCATTTGTTGACACGAAAGCAAAAGCTGGCGGTGAATTTCTCGCCATTCGCGCATTCTCGAATAAGACAGGAAATTTTGTTTACAGTATTTTCTTAGTTGATTCTGATTCGAGCGCTGCCGAATTTCCTCATAGTCGTCCCATAGCTTCACTAGCGTCAAAAAGTCAGAGTCCTGATGATTGTATTGTGACAACCGTTCTAACGCAATTTGACGACCTTCTAAAGGCACTTCTCTTGGGTCTGAAATGCTTAGCGCACTGACAATAATTAGCAGTTCTTTTAAGCAGCCCAAGGATTTGGCGACAACCAACATTCGACCATACTTTGGGTCAATCGGCAGTCGCGCCATACTCACGCCGCTGTTGGTTAGCTCTCGCTTCGGGGTCAGGGCATTGAGTTCAAACAGCAGCTTGAAACCTTCGTTAATAGCTTTCAGCTCAGGCGCTTCAAGGTACGGAAATTGCTCAACTTCTCCTAATTTTAGCGACCGCATACGAAGGATTACAGAGGCTAAGTTAGTGCGCTTAATTTCCGGGTCGGTATACTCAGGCCTTGAGTTAAAATCAGTCTCTGAATAAAGGCGCACACAAACACCCTCTGCAACTCGACCACAGCGGCCTTGCCTTTGATTCGCACTGGCTTTGGATATCGCTTCAATAGGCAGTCGCTGGACTTTACTCTGCAAATTATAGCGGCTCATTCTTGCAAACCCGGTATCTACCACATAGCGAATGCCGGGCACTGTAATAGAGGTCTCCGCCACGTTAGTTGACAGCACAACACGGCGGCCTACGTGAGGCTGAAAAATCTTAACTTGTTCAGAATGGCGCAAACGAGAATACAGAGGCAATATTTCTGTATTGGGAAGTCTGGCTTTTCTAAACGCCGTGGCAGCCTCACGAATTTCTCGCTCTGTTGCCAAGAAAACTAAAACATCACTACTTTGAGACCCAGATGCGTGACTAGAAAACAAGTGACGCACTTCATCAACCACCGCATCAAGTAGCGCATCGTCAGATCTCTCAACCCCTTTTGTAGACTCATTGATCGGCTTATATTGTGTCGTGACAGGAAATGTTCGACCTGACACTGAGACTATTGGCGCATTGTCGAAATGAGCGGAAAACTTCTCCAAATCAATAGTCGCAGAAGTGATGATTACCTTTAGATCGGGTCTTTTAGGTAGTAAAAGTTTCAAGAAACCCAATAAGAAATCAATATTTAGAGAGCGCTCGTGTGCCTCGTCAATTATGATTACTTCGTATTGGTTAAGGAATCTATCCTGTTGAATTTCAGCCAGCAAAATGCCGTCGGTCATTAACTTTAGAAAAGTAGCGGCGGATGTTTTTTCGTTGAATCTTACTTGGTAGCCAACACCAGTTCCCGTTGATACACCTAACTCTTCGGCAATACGATCCGCCACAGATACGGCGGCCAAACGTCGAGGCTGTGTGTGACCAATAAGGCCATAGCGGCCATAGCCAGCGGCTAGACACATTTTTGGTAACTGTGTGGTTTTCCCTGACCCCGTATCCCCAGCGATAATCAGCACTTGGTTTTCTTGCAAAAGGCCTACAATATCTGACGCTCTTTCGCTTACAGGTAAATTTTCAGGGAAGGTAATTGACTGCGGAATAGCCGCAGCTCGCCTTGCGCACTTAGCCTTAGATTCCTCAACTTCAGCAGCAAGGGCGACGAAAGCAGAAGTACTGCCCTGCTCTTTGCTGTTCTGCAGCCGATGTAATTTAGCTGAGAGTCTTTGTCTGTCGACGATCTGACAGAAATGTATTTCACTTGCTAGGGTTTCAAGCACAAATATTTCTCATGAAGGCTAGCAATATAAGGTTCGGTCAAGCGACTAGTCGCGTAATTCTCGGCGAATAATTTTGCCGATATTCGATTTAGGCAAATCAGGGACAAAGACGATTTCTTTCGGCAGCTTATACGTAGTCAGGCCTTCTACACAGTGAGCCAGCACTTCCTCGTAAGTTAGTTTTGCATCACTCTTTACAACAAATAGTTTTACTACTTCGCCTGATTTTTCATTTGCCACACCGATAGCTGCGCTTTCTAGCACGCCAACATGAGTATTTACCCAATCTTCTATTTCATTGGGAAACACGTTAAAACCAGACACCAAAATCATGTCTTTCTTTCGATCGACGATGCGGACATAGCCGTCAACATCTAACTCTATGTAATCCCCAGACTTAAACCAGCCATCCTCGGTGATGGCCTCTTTGGTTGCCTCAGGACGATTCCAATACCCTAACATTACCTGAGGACCGCGGATCCAAGCTTCACCCCGCTCTC
>JBLGBD010000011.1:0-42153 GCA_047617585.1 Pseudohongiellaceae bacterium
GTAATTTGTAACAATTAGCCAGAGCTAATGCAACAGTCTAAAATGTGATCTAGACGGCTTATTGGCACTGTACACCCGCTGCCGACTAGTAAAATCGTACTTGGCGCTTCCTGCTTCGGGTCTTGATCGGGGTACACTTTTAATCCAACCCGTTGCTCAACTACATTAGCCAACTACATTAGCCAACTATTTTACTCAACTATGTTTAAAAGAGCTTACTGACTTTATCAGCAACTGAGGTTGTTGGTTCTAGCGTCCAAAAAGCTGTCTCCTTGGGTAAGCAGGGCAAGCATGCACAGAATATGAGTCGCTTTTTGCTAGTCGTCCAATAGCGGCGCCTGTAAGTAGTCACAAATCTTACCGAGGATTCTTCATTCAAATCGCTAAGTCAAAAGTCCGGATTACACCTGCACTAAAATAATGCTCACCTCAATTGGGCCTTGCAATGGGCGACCAAATAGGCGGCACTATGTCTCAAATTGGTGCAATTAAACCGCTATCAGAACACAACTACTTCGGCCGAATTTACCCGCGGTTGAAGTAACAATTCATAACAAGTCACAAAGATGAATATTCTGAGCCCCATCATCGACTAATAAATCCAAGAAAATCCGAATGTTACTAACACTATTCGGCCGTCGACAACGCTAAACTTTGAATCCCACTATTGCTCCTAAATCTCGATAGAAGTCTTAGCTTTTCTGGTGGCATGAATAGTGCTGAGGGTTACAGCTGGGGCCAATTATAGAATTAAATTCCCGCTCATTTAGAGCGCCACCTGCAGAGCTATTTCGCCGTAATCCCCTAGCACTACTCTATAGGCGCTAAAGCAGGCAGCCGCAGGGATCGTTCGAATCCGCCTGAAACCAGGCCGGATTCGATTACAGTCAACTCAGGAGTAAAGCAGTGAACAAAGCTAAGCATGTTTTCACCAATACCAACCTTTGGTTGCTCTCGGGGCTTGTTGCCACTCTGATCGGATGCAGCGAACAAGCACCCGTGGCAACTGCGCCAGCAGCATCGTCCGGCAGCAGCCAAACCGCGATGGCCGCTGCTTCCGAGCCGGGTCTCGGCATAAGGCCCACAGGCGACGAAACAGTGTCGATTAATATGGATGAAATTCATTCTGACGAGCTGAAAGAAATTTTTACCTACATCGATGACAATATTGATGAACACGTATTAAACCTGCAACGCTGGATTCAACAACCTAGTATTTCCAACACCGGCGAAGGCATTCAAGAATCGGCCTATATGGTCAAAGGCTTTTTCGATCAGCTGGGCTGCCAAACAACCGCCGTTTACGATGTTGGTATTACCGATTGGGGCCAGCAGGGCAACCCAGTGGTTTACGCCGATTGTGACGAAGGGGCAGAAAAAACCCTCGCGATTTACTGGATGTACGACACCATGCCCGTCACCCAGCCCGACCTGTGGAAAGCGCCACCCTTTGAAGGCCGCTTAGTGGAGCAAGCGCCTTACAGTAAAGTGATGATCGGCCGCGGTGCGACCAACTCCAAGGGTCCACAGATGGTCCAACTCAATGCCCTGATGGCGATGAAAGCCGTCACCGGGAAATTGCCCGTGAATTTGATTTTTATCGCTGAGGGCGATGAAGAACGTATGTCCATCGGCTATCGCAAATTCGTCCGCGATCACCCTGAGCTAGTTGCCCACGCCGATGCCATGTACCGCTTTGGCCGCCAAGGTGGAATTAGCGGCGGCTCCGAGGGCAGTGTCTTCGTTGAACTAATCACTAGCGGCGCGGCTTGGGGCAAAGGACCAAACTACAGCAACATTCACGGTGGCAATAAGCGCTCGGTGGATGCCCCCGCATGGCGTCACATTAAAATGCTTTCAACCTTGATTGATGATACCGGCAACAAAGTGATGTTTGATGGCTTCTATGAAAATATTGAACCTCTCAAAGAAGCCGAGTTGGAGAAGCTAAAAGCTTCTGCAGAACGCATCGATATGGAAGTGGCGGCCCGCAACTTGGGTGTCGAACGCTTCATCGTCGACGACCCGCTTGAGTATCTTACTATGGCTCGCTACGGCACCTCGATGAATCTCGACGGTATCTGGGGCGGCAATATGTTTGAAGGCGGTTCTGGCGCAATCTTGCCTAATCGCATTGTATCCAAGCATAATTTCCGCTACGTACCATTCCAAGACGGCATGGACATTGTCGCTAAGCTGCGTACCCACTTAGACAAATTTGGTTATGAGGATGTAGAGATCAATGTAGTAGGTGATGTGCCTTGGGCAAAAATGACGTACGACAACGACATTTCTTACGCGGTCATGAAAACTTTCGACACCTTCGGCATAAGCTATGATGACCCGGTGGAAGGCACTGCTTCCATGCTTGGCGGATACTGGCCAGCCTATCTATTTGCCGGCGATGTGATGGACATTCCAATTGTCAGCGGACAGGCAGGCTCTGGCGGCAACTCACATGCGGCTAACGAGTACTTTGTGATCGAAGGTGCTAATGGCATGTACGGCATGGCAGGCGGCGAAAAATCGGTTGCGACAGTGCTTTACAATTATGCGGGTCTAAACCAGCCGAAATAGGTTGAATTTATTGGTTCAGTAAAGTTAACCGCTACTCTTTTGGGGCTGACCAGCGACAGTTGGTCAGCCAAATTTTAGAGTGCGCTTTGCTGTTTCGCACAAACAGGAAAATTAGATGTCTGTCATTTCATTACAAAACATCAAAAAAATCTACCAGCTTGGCGACAACGAGGTACGCGCGCTTGATGGCGTGTCGTTAGAAATAAACGAAGGTGAGTTTGTAACCATCACTGGGGCCTCTGGGTCTGGCAAATCAACCCTGATGCATATTTTAGGCTGCCTCGACACTCCTACCCAAGGCAGCTATAAGTTAAACGGCAAAGACATATCGCATGTGCCTCGGCGGGACCTTGCTGATATTCGCAACAAACAAATTGGTTTTGTTTTCCAAGGTTTTAATTTACTCCCGCGCACCAGCGCGGTTGAGAATGTCGAAGTGCCGCTACTTTACTCAAGACCGGTGTTGGCAGCGAGTGAACGCCGAGAGCGGGCATTAAAAGCACTTGAATCCCTTGGCTTATCCGACAGAGCTGAGCATCATCCCAGCCAGCTATCCGGCGGTCAGCAGCAGCGAGTTGCCATCGCTCGCGCCTTAGTGAACAACCCATCACTGATACTTGCTGATGAGCCAACAGGTAATCTTGACACTAAAACCAGCGTCGAGGTGATGAAGCTATTACAGGATTTGCGAACGCAGCATGGTATAACTATCATTCTAATAACTCACGAACCCGAAATAGCCGCCTATGGCTCACGCATTATTGCCATTCGAGACGGTTTAATAGTCAGTGATACACCCAATACTCCCGCCGAAGTCACAGCTTCAACTGAATCTGCCGCCGCAGATTTAGCACAGGCAGTCTAACTACAGGAGATTTCCCAGTGCGAGAAAAAGTCCACTTTTTCACCTTGGCTGCGCAGTCGCTGCTGCGCAATTGGATGCAGACTTCGCTTGCAATGCTCGGGGTGACCGTAGGGGTTGGTGCCTTGGTTGCCAGCATGGCATTGGGCCGTGGTGCGCAGGAAGAAATTAAAGACCATTTACTAGCTGCCGGAGCCAACATGATAGTTGTCTCTGCCGGCAACTATCAGGTTCAGCGCGCCCAAGGCGCAGGCGCACCTGCGGACCATGGCAGCATTGACAACCATGAGTTTGGCCGTTTTATCGCCCAAAGTGCGGTTTACCACCCGCCTATTAGCACTACAAATTTCGCACCCCGGCGAGCGGGAAATCAAGCTCAGCCACAGTTCATTAAGGCACACTTTGAAGATGACCCTATGGCCAAGCATGATCACCCCACCGCTAGTGAGCGCTTAGGGGATTCAATGGCTGGGCTCGGCGCCGCTGCCACTCTGAGCCTTGAGGATGCCGCCGCTATTAGAGAAGCGATTCCTGGGGTGCAGTATGTAGCCTCCGGAGTTCACGAAAATGCTCGCATCGTTGTCGCTGCTGATGAAACCAAGCAGTGGTTTACCCGTTTGCACGGCACCGAATCTGAGCTACCGGTTATTCGCCGCGGCTGGACTTTCCCCTACGGCAAATTTCTTACTGCCAAGCAGGTGCGTGATGCCGAACAGGTCATGGTACTTGGCCGGGTTGCCGCCGACCGTTTGTTTGGCGAGGGCATAAACCCTGTTGGCGAAAAACTGCTGCTATGGAAGCAAGAGTTTGAAGTGGTTGGTGTCGTCGGCAGCCGTACTTGGACAGTACAGCCTTCAGCAGGAGATGATCAGTTTGATGCGGTTTACGTGCCAGTTAGCACAATTCACAAACTATTAAACCTAAGCAAGCTCAACACCATTACCGTCACTACTCGCTCGGCCGGAGAGACGACTAAAATCTCCAACGAAATAGTCTCGCTACTGCGTCAGCGGCATGGCATTGCAGACCAAATGGCAGATGATTTTACGGTTAAAACCCAGGCGCAAGAATTGCTTGGCGCAGGCCTGTCTCCAGACCTTGCCCGAGTTGTGGCAGGCAATATGGTCAGTGTTGATGAACTGACCATCGAGCAGTTATCAAGCTCCCTGCAAAGGTCCAACCGCACCATGCTTGCGCTGTTAGCTGGGGTAGCCAGCGTTTCCCTACTAGTAGGCGGCATTGGGGTAATGAATTTATTGTTGCTTTCAGTGACCCAGCGTACCAGGGAAGTTGGCCTGCGCATGGCGATGGGCGCTCGGGGCAGCGATATCGCCACCCAGTTCGTGCTGGAGGCGGTTGTGCTTAGCCTCGCCGGCGGTCTATTGGGAGCTGCGATAGGTGTTCTTGCGGCCAAAGGTCTTGAGACCTTTTTCCAATGGTCTACCGATGTGTCTTTTGTTTCTATGTTTATTGCCATCGCGGTAGCTGCGCTGCTTGGAATCGCTGCTAGTGTGTATCCTGCACGGCGCGCAGCAATGCTTGACCCTATTGGAGCACTCAGCCATGAATAGAATTGGTAAAATACTTACTCCTGTGCTTTTAACCAGCTGTCTGACATTCGGTAGCCATGGAGCCATGGCACAAGCTCCCCACGGGGATCACAGTCCCGATCACAATGGCTTTGTGTTAATGCACTCAACCCTACATTTTGAAGTCGTTGTCAAAGACGGGGGTGGCATTAACATTTATTTCAGCAGCGAAGCCAGAGCAACCATGCCTGCGGCTACTGTATCCGATGTTGTGGTTGAGATTGAGCGACCCGATGGTTCGCTGGAGTTTGTCGACATGCAGATTAGTGCCACCGGCGACTATTGGACCGGTACGAGCAAACCTGTCATCGAAGAAAAGGCCCTGGTAAGAGCAGGTTTTATTTTCGAAGACGAGCCGTTCTTTATCGATATACCCGCCGCCGCATTCCCCCCGATTATGCAAAAGATGCAAAGCCCGATGGTTGATCTGAGTGAATTTGATGCCCATTAATTTGCAAATGGCGCTTAAGTCACTGGTACAAAACCGGCTGCAAGCTCTCCTCACCCTAAGCGGCATGAGTATTGGTGTCGCCATGGTGGTGCTAGTCTCCGGTCTTGGCCTTGGCGCCCAGCAGCAAATCGAAGCCCAAATTCAAAGCGCCGGACCTACTTTAATTACTGTTAAGGCTGGAAATTTCAGGCCACCGGGTATCACCACTGCCGGTGAACAGGACAGCGGTGGCGGTGAAGTCTCTGAAGGTGCGGTAGATGGCTATGAGCTTGGGTTTTCCGAGGCACTTGAAACCAACGCCGCTGTCAAAGATGCCAGAGCTCGGATTCAGGCGCCTAAAAGAGGCACTGTTCGCTCCCCAGCATGGCCTTTAACCCTTAAAGAGTTCGACTTACTCGACCAACAGATCGCCGACATTCGTTTAGTGGCGGGCAGTGTTGCTGGCAATATTACCCTTGACGAAACCATCAATGGCTCCGTGCGCATTGCTCGGGTCTACGGAATTCAGGACGCCTGGCCGGAAATTCAGGGCTGGGAATTATTGAACGGCCGACTGCTAACTTCTCGCGAGTATGAAAACGCCCTACCTTCAATTTTGGTCAGCGACGTGGTTGCCAACAGGCTCTGGTCAATCGACACGGCGGTGGGCCAAACAGTAAAGTTAAAAGACAAAACTCTAGAGGTAGTAGGAATCATTCAAGGCGATACCGAAGAAGGCAGCGCGCTAATCGTGCCGACGGTTTATGTTCCTCTGTCACTTGCACACTCCCTGTTAGATCGAGATGACTTAGACATCATAAACCTGCGCACCTCATCTGTGGGGAAAACCACGGCAGTTGCCACCACAATTAAAGACCAGCTGCGGCTTTTGCGGGAAATCCCAGATGATACCCTCGATGATTTTCGCGTTGAGACCCAATCTATGTCCGCCATGCCAAGCCTTGGTACAGATCCGCGAATCGCGCGGGCGGTGCATTCCAATATTGTGGAGTTTGAACAAGAAGCCTGGGAAGAAATGGCCTTGAGTTTGCGTCAAGCCGGGCGCACTTTCACCCTGCTACTCTCCGCTGCCGCTGCAGTGTCTTTGATGGTTGGCGGCATTGGCGTTATGAATATCATGCTGGTATCAGTGGCTGCTCGCACTAAAGAAATTGGACTACGCATGGCAATGGGCGCTCGCGTGGGTGACGTCTTAACTCAGTTCTTAGTTGAAGCGGTGACCCTTGCCGCACTTGGCGGCATTATTGGCTTGGGCCTTGGCACACTGGGCCTGATGGCGGCGGAATATGGCTTTAACTGGGCCACCGCTATTTCACCCACTATGCTGGTCATTGCGGTCATTATGGCGGCCCTCACCGGCATAATCTTTGGCTATGGGCCAGCTCGCAGAGCCGCCAACCTAGACCCGGTTGTAGCATTAAAATCAGAATAGACATGGCGCTTTTTTTAACACAGCAGCTTTTAACACAGCAGCATTTGAAACAGCAGCACCTAACACAGCAACACTCAACACAGCAATAAAGGCGGATACAATAATGGAGATGCTACAGGTCAACCTGCGGTTAGCCCTGCGCTCACTGAACAGAAACAGATTGCGCACCCTTCTTACCATGCTCGGCATCATTATAGGGGTGGCAGCCGTACTAACAATGGTAGCACTGGGCACTGGAGCGAGGTCTTCGGTTGAAGACGAAGTCTCTTCGGCGGGCACCAATATTGTTTACATCAAAGCCGGCAACTATACTCGCGGTGGTAAAAGCGTAGGGGTTGCCTCGGGCCTTGGCGCGGCCACCACCTTATCGCCCGAAGATGGCGATGCCATCATGGCTTCCATTGGCGGGATTCAGTCAGTCAGCAACGGCTTAAGCCTGCGCTCGTTTGCAACCGCTGGGGACACTCGGGCCTTTATTCGGCTGCAGGGTATCTCACCAAGTTTTACCGCTATTTATTCTTGGATTGTAAGCCCAGGAGAAATGCCAGTTGAGCTTTCTAACAGCGATGCCATCATCGGTGAAAATTTAGCCATTGAGCTATTTGGTGAGGCAGGCAATGCCGTTGGGCAAAATCTAAGGGTTCGCGACCTTAGTTATATTATTCGCGGCGTCACCAATGACCAGGCTAGCGATCACAGTGATGTGCTGTTTGTGTCATGGCAATCGCTGCAGGCAACCCAGAATATTCAACATTTAGATTCCATTACCGTGGCGGCCGACAAAGCCGGTGAGACAACCCGTATCGCCACCGAAGTCCGCACCCTACTGCGTGCACGTCATGGGCTCGGCCCGGCCATTTCTCAAACAAGCAGTGGCTATATTCCCGGCGCTGCCGCCGCCGAAGAAATACCTGACGACTTCACTGTGGAAACTCAGGCTGCCCAGGCTCTCACCAAAGGCCTTTATACCCCGGCTGCCGCGTTTGCCTTGGCTAACCTGCCAAAGCTTGATGAAGTCACCTTAGACGAAATGGCCGACACTCTAGATCGCGCCAGCGCCACCATGACCGCCTTGCTCGCCAGTATCGCTGGCGTTTCGCTGATTGTTGGCGGCATCGGTATCATGAACATTATGTTGGTCTCCATTACCGAGCGTACCCGGGAAATTGGTTTGCGTATGGCCTCTGGCGCTCGCTCCAACGACGTGGCAATGCAGTTTTTAGTGGAAGCCATAACCCTCAGTATGATCGGCGGGGTATTGGGTTTGCTGCTGGGCTTATTGTCAGCGCAGTTAGTTGGCCTGTCCCTAGGCTGGCCAACGAGTATATCTCCGGCTGCTATGGCCGTGGCTATCGGCATATCCGCATTAGTGGGCTTGATATTTGGCAGCTATCCGGCTAAGCGCGCATCCCTGCTTGACCCCATAGAAGCCCTGCGCAGTGAATAATTCCAGTTGAAATTAACTCACGATAAACAACAGGGCAGCGCGCAAGTAAAAATCATCAGCGGCATAGCTGGGTTAATTCTGCTTGGCGCTGGGGCCGTATGGTTTGCTCTATTG
Organism: Pseudohongiellaceae bacterium; assembly: GCA_047617585.1. Classification (GTDB taxonomy): domain Bacteria; phylum Pseudomonadota; class Gammaproteobacteria; order Pseudomonadales; family Pseudohongiellaceae; genus UBA9145. The sequence goes on from JBLGBD010000011.1 coordinate 8,473, forward strand.
CCCAAGACTCCGGAAGATCAATTAAACGCGCTCGCACAAGAGTACGTGCGCCTCGCTACTGCGACTGCCAGCATTGATGAAGGCTATGTTGATATTTATTTTGGTCCGCCCGCGCTGGATAGCCGCGCTAAACGCAGCCAACCGGAACTCGCCCAGTTAGTCCAGCAAACGAGCGCGCTGCAGCAACGGCTAGCTGAACTGCAAGCCCCTGCATTAAGCTCCCGCAAAACTCATCTTTTAGACAAAGCAGCGCGACTTGGCGAGCTGCTCAACATTGCTTCCGCGGCCAACAAACCTAGCTTTAGCGAAGAGCTGAAACGCCTGTATGGTATTTCTCTAAACAGCGACACTATTGATCAACAGGCCAACTTGGATGCCTTACAAGAGCTCCTCCCGGGACGTGGCACACTGGCTTTTCGAGTTGCAGCCTTTAGGAATCGATTGGTTATCCCTGCCGACAAAAGAAAAGCCGTGTTCGAAGCCGCCTTGGCTGAGTGTAAACGTAGAACCCTAGAACATTGGGATTTGGACCCAAGCGAACAGCTCACCCTGCAGTGGTCGCGGGACGTTCCTGCCGCCTGGCATCAATACCTAGGCAATGGGCACAGCCTACTGCGGATTAACGATTTATCCGTCGCATTTCTGGACACAGCAATTGACATCGCCTGCCATGAAGGCTACCCGGGGCATCACGCACAGTATGTGCTCATCGAACAGCAGCCTACATTTGGCGTGGAGGATACAGTGACTCTACTGCAATCCACCGAGGCCGTGATTCTCGAAGGTGCTGCCAATTATGGAATCGAATTAGCGTTTACCCCTGAACAAAAAATGCAGTTCGAACGGGATGTGCTCGCACCCATTGCTGGCATCACCCTACCCGATGAAACTCAGTATTTGACATTCGGCAAATTAATCGACCAAGCCGCCGCGGCCATACCCGCCATCGTCCAAGAGTACTATGACGGCGCGATAGCATTTAACGAAGCCACCTTCCGCCTAGAACGCGACGCCATGGTTGCCAGTTCGTCGGCACTTTTGGAATACATCGACAAATACGGCACTTACTCCATCGGCTATACCTTCGCCGAATCGCAGATCAGAAACGCTGCAGAACAAGACCCCAACCCCTGGAACACGCTACTCAACACAGTATTAACACCTTCCAAAGCAGCAGCAACACTATTCAAATAACCATCAACCCCATCAAAGGGGGCAGAGTAACTTGAGCCCAATATTTAGCAATACCTAAAACCTTAGTCTAGAATCTTGGACCACTTCGCTAGAAAAGAGCAAGAGTTCTTTCCTGTCACGTCCCCGGCGAATTCTATTGCCCGATATTCCGATCCATCTCATCCAAACAGAAAACAACAAAAACCCCATGCTTTTTTACCAACTTGAGAAGCAACAGCGCCAGTGAATAGTTAAAAGCGCAAGCCTTTACTAAAAGTCGCTTAGCTCAAACCAGTCTTGAATAAACCCCACAAACCGCCGGTTTCGATTCAACAAATGCCTGCTTTAAGGATATACCAATGACAAGTCTATTTTCGGCGCCGAATAGTCTTCAAGCGCCTACACTAACTGGCCCGATTTCTATTGGCTGTGCGCAATAAATACCGGCATAAAACCACGCGAAAATCAGCTACTGTAGCTTTATTCAACACCTCTGCATTGTTCGCACAGAGTAAACCGTTCACTCTAGCATCGGCGGTATGTCTGTTATTTCAAAAGCCATGAGTTGCCAGCAGTCAGATTGCCAAAGTGCAAACGGGGCACATCTGCCAACTGCTTAGGATGGCAGATGTGCCCGTGTTTCGCTAAGAACTCGGCAGACGCGATGGCATGCCACTGGTCGTAGTCATGACCCTTGGCTTCATAAGCAAAGGCTCTATGGTCTAATTTCCAAGCCGATTGAAAGCAAATCACGGCAACAAGAACAAAAAACCTGTTTTTAATCTAGCATAATCCTTGCTTAACTTGATTCAGCAGAAAAAACGCTTAGACTGATTGTTCTGTGTCTATCCTACTCTTGTCTTTTAGCAAACGATTTTAAATCGAAGTGAGTTTTATATGAGTGCTGTCCGCAAACAGTCCCGTAGTGACCTTCAGGTCAATGGTAAAAATTACCGCTACTACAGCTTGAAAGCACTTGCAGCTCAAGGCTATCCATCGGTTAGCACGCTGCCGGTGTCAATAAAAATTCTGCTTGAAAATTTATTGAGGCATTGTGACAACCGAGTTGTGTCCACTCATCACATCGCGAGCCTCGCTAATTGGGCGACCAGCCAGTATGAGAGCGAAGAAATACTGTTTCACCCAGTGCGAGTTCTAATGCAAGATTTTACCGGGGTTCCCGCAGTAGTCGATCTTGCCGCAATGCGCGACGCGGTTGCCAAGGCCGGCGGCGACCCTACCCTGATCAACCCTATCAACCAAGTAGACTTAGTTATTGACCACTCGGTTATGGTGGACAAGTTCGCATCCGACTCTGCGTTTAAAGAAAACGTCGTCTTAGAAATGCAGCGCAATCGCGAGCGCTATCAGTTTCTCAGATGGGGGCAAACTGCATTCGATAATTTTCGAGTGGTCCCTCCCGGCACCGGTATCTGTCATCAGGTGAACTTAGAGTATCTGGCCAAATCAGTTTGGCAGCAAGAAATCGACGGCGAGCTCTACGCCTTCCCCGACACAATGGTGGGTACGGATAGCCATACCACAATGATTAATGGCTTGGCTGTGCTTGGCTGGGGTGTAGGCGGTATAGAAGCTGAAGCCGCCATGCTGGGCCAGCCGATTTCCATGAATATTCCGGAGGTTGTTGGGTTTAAGCTTGAAGGCGATCTGACCGAAGGCGTGACAGCCACCGACCTGGTGCTGACGATAACCGAGATGCTGCGAAACCATGGGGTGGTAGGCAAGTTTGTGGAATTTTTCGGCCCCGGTTTGGATCATTTAAGCCTCGCCGACAAAGCGACTATCGCAAATATGACCCCAGAATACGGAGCCACCTGTACTTTTTTCCCAGTTGATCAAAGCACCCTCGATTACTTAACCCTCACAGGCCGGGATACTGACACTGTGGATCTGGTTAAGGCCTACAGCAAGGCACAGGGCCTATGGCGCGACGACGGCGGCGAGATTGCCTTTAGCAGCCAGCTAAGCCTTAACATGGAAGACGTTGTGCCCTGCCTTGCCGGCCCAAAACGCCCTCAAGACCGAGTCCCATTGCCTGACATGCCTGCCAGCCTAGCGGCGATTCTTGACAACAAGCCGCCGCAAGAAGTTGCGGTAGAAGGTCATAATTACAGCATCAAAGATGGCACCGTGGTAATTGCCGCCATCACTTCCTGTACTAATACCTCCAATCCCGAGGTCATGATGGCGGCCGGTCTGGTCGCAAAAAAAGCCTTAGCCCTGGGCCTGACCACAAAACCTTGGGTCAAAACATCGTTAGCACCAGGCTCTAAGGTAGTCTCGGAGTACTTAGAACAAGCGGGGTTGCAAGCCCCGTTAGATGATTTAGGCTTTCAATTAGTTGGCTATGGCTGCACCACCTGTATCGGCAATTCTGGCCCCTTAGAGGCGCCGATCGATGCCGCCATTGAAGCTGGCGGCCTTACAGTATGCGCGGTGCTTTCTGGCAACCGAAACTTTGAGGGGCGAATTCATCCCCGCGTGAAGGCCAATTGGCTAGCATCTCCCCCCCTCGTTGTAGCCTTTGCCTTGGCAGGAACGATAGATATCGACCTAAGCAAAGATCCTCTAGGCAGCGACAGTAATGGCAATCCCGTTTATCTAAAAGACATTTGGCCTAGTAGTCACGAAATTTTGGCGGCCGTGGAACTAGTGAAACAGCAAATGTTTGCCAATGGCTATAATGGCGTGTTCGACGGCGACGCAGAGTGGAACAGCCTACCTTTGGTAGAGAGCAAAACCTATCAGTGGGACGCAGAGTCTACCTATATTAAAAATCCACCGTACTTTGAAGAAGCCATGCTGCCGGTTGCGGGCGACATCAGCGGCGCTAACGTACTTGCGGTGCTCGGTGATTCAGTGACCACAGACCATATTTCCCCTGCCGGCGCCATCGCCCTTGCCAGCCCAGCGGGTGAATACCTAATTGCCAATGGCGTTGAGAAACAAGATTTCAATTCTTATGGCTCTCGGCGCGGCAATCACGAAGTCATGATGCGTGGCACCTTTGCCAACATACGCATCAAGAACGAAATGCTTGGCGGAGTTGAAGGAGGATTCACTCGCATGGCGGGCGAGAATTCGGCTGTGGCTATTTATGATGCCGCCATGGAATATGCCAAGACCAATACCCCACTTGTGGTTTTTGCTGGCAAAGAGTATGGCACCGGCTCCAGCCGCGATTGGGCAGCTAAGGGTACCAGACTGTTAGGGGTTCGCGCCGTGGTTGCCGAAAGCTTTGAACGCATTCATCGTTCTAACTTGGCTGGAATGGGAGTGCTGCCTTTGCAGTTTATGGACGGAACTGACCGAAAATCACTGCAGTTAAGTGGTGACGAGGTAATTTCCCTAAGCGGCTTGGATCTAGTCAAATCAGGCATGATTGTAAAAATGACGATTTCCTATGCAGATGGCAGAACCGATAGCTGCGATCTATTGTGCCGACTCGATACTGAATTGGAAGTAGACTATTTTGTGAACGGAGGCATTATGCCATTCGTCGTGAAATCTCTATTAGCCAAGCAATCGGTTTAAAACAAGATTGACTGGCACAGCAATTAGGCTGTGCTAGTTAGCGCATTGCGAAGAAATCTCGCCGGAATAGCGAGCAGACCATAGCATAGCACCGCAATTAATAGGCTCGTGTTAATGCCGCTCCACATGGAAATAGCCACCGCGAATACACTGGCTAGCACCCCGGTTGCACCATTCACGCCCCACATCCAAGGCAAACTCGCTGAGGAATATTGACGAAACAGCCTTAACCCTAATGGAAAGCACATGCCCATGGGCACGGCGGCAACCCCGACGATAAACACCACGATTAAGCAGCGCACGAATAAACTTTGAGAAATAGTCGAGTCGATAACTGGCCCTGAAATAAAATAAATCACCAGCAGTAAGCTAACAATGGTCGCTGGCAACAGATGAGTCCATTGGCTAGTGCGGCTTATTTGAATTCTGTCAGATAGGAAACTGCCAACCCCTGCCGCAATAATCATCGAGAACAGCAGCACAGAGACAGCGTACACGGGGTGGCCTAGATACACCGAAAAGCGCTGTATTAGTGGAATCTGTACCATCATAAAACCAGTGCCAATACAGGCGAAGTACATCAACCCGCTGGAAAATACACCGCTGGGCAAGGCTGGCTTGCCAGACAATAGCAGCGGCACCCCAATAACCAATATCACACCAACTCCAGCTAGGCCGCATAGCAGCATTAAAGTATAAGTTGCTAATAGGTTACCCCCGGCAACAATGCCCAAATCTTCTAAAACGCCTTCGCCGCTCAATAGCGCAACAGGTTTCAAGATGTTGAAAAAATAAGGCCGCGAATCGGTTGGGGGTGAGAAGTCTAGAAACTCATGCTGAGTGGCAGCCAACAGTTGTTGGGGGGTTTTGCTAGCGAGCACTGAGCGTATAAGTGGGTTATCACTGGTTTGCCGCGGCGAATGCAAAATGCTAAACCCGTACTGAGCGGCCACTGCTTCCACCTTATCAATATCAGAGTCCAAAAGAGGGTTTGGAGAAACCAGAAGAGTTGCCACCGTGTTCCTTGCTACCAGCGCCATGTGGGCGCCCGGGTCTTCCACGCCGCGAACCAACAGCGACATGCTGGCTAAGGACAATAGCCGGTTCGTCTCTGACAAAGCCTCGCTTGAATACCAACGGGATACGCTCAATAGACCGTTGGGCGACAGCTGGTCTAAAAACACCTGCCACCCTTCTACGGTATACAGGCCATTTTCCGACAGGGTAAATGCGCCGGCGCCGGTGGCCGCCCAAGTGTCAATTAACGACATTTGAATCACATCAAACGTCTCATCGGCTCTGGTGAGATAGGACCTCGCCTCGTCGTGGACAAAATTAACCTGAGGCTGATTGGCGAGATTTACGAAATCGCGGCGGCGATTTTCAAGCAGATTTAGCACAGCGCCGTTAATCTCGATGCCTGTGATTTTTTTACTGTCAGCCCACAGCGCAGTAAGAATATCGCGCCCACCGCCGACACCGATCACTGCAACATTAGACTGCGGACGCAGATGGTATGGCAAAGAAGTGACATCGAAACGGGGCCAGTCTAATGACTGCTGATTCCCATCCCACTGGGTCACTGCGGTGCCTGCCTCACCATCAATAACCAAGGCTTGGCTGCGCATACCCGGAATGACCGGCGCGCCCTCGCCTGGCCCCCAAAAAAAAGGACCTGCCTCAATATCTGGAAATAATAAAGTTTGTCCGTGAATAGTCCAAGATTCAATAGTCTGATCGGTATAGGCAATTGCATTACCCTTGGGATAAAACACCCGAAACCCGTTGATAGTTTGACTGTTAATAATGGCAGCAACACATACAGCAGCCGCGACCCCTACCCAAACAAACGAATTCTGACCAGTGCTAGCCGCCTGAAAGAAAAACACGCCAAGCAGTGCAACGGCGGCTGCTATAAACGTAGCGCTGGTGATATCGAGAAAGCTAAGCAGCGCCAAACAGAACAAACTGCCAAGAGCGGCGCCGATCAGGTCAACGGCGTAAATTAAACCGCTGCGCCCGGGAACTTGGGTAAGCGCTACCGTAATCACAACCCCACTAAACCAAAAAGGGATTGCCACCGAGAGTGTTATCAAGGCCATCTTGGCAATACTCAGCCCACTCCAGCCGTCCAAAATGCTCAATGAAACATTGATAACAATCAGATGACAAAGGACCGCACTCACGGCAAACAGACAGGAATAGACAACAAGGCTGCGATAGGCTTTTGCAACCGCAAATCTTTTCGGCTGCAGGTAAACCCACAGAGCCCCCGCTGCCATTCCGAACATGGCCATGGAGACTGCAAAAAATGACAGATGGTACCAAGTGACTACCGAAAGCAGGCGCGTATTGAGTATTTCAAGCAGCAGCGTCGAACTGGTAATCAAGAACAAGCCAATCAAAAAAGGCCTATTGGTTTGCTTAAGGGCTGGCGTTTCCATGGGATAGTTTCTTCCTGAATTGTAGTCGTCGGGTATCGGAAAATTAACTTGCCCTAAACGAGATATCATTAAGGCCCACGGCCAAATCAGCGCAAACCAAGACTTGCTTAGCAGCGAAGAGGCCAAATAGTAGCAGATCATGGGGTATGACCAAAGCCAGATCTATTAAAGGCGTCAGAGTAACTTGATGGACAGGGGTGACGGCGTTCTAGATCACGTTACTCTAACCCCTTTGATTGGAGTGGTGCTGGGGATTGCTAGGGTTAGCCGCTTGTGCGCACTCGTAGTATAGTTGGATCAATCAATGGCACTAACACAGTCAGTGCCTTTAAATAGGGAACACGAAGGACCGTCGAGTTGACGAGCACTCAATGAAAACCTCAAATGATGGATAGGTTTGTCGGCACAGCTATGCTGCTTGGGCTTTTGCTGGTTATCAGCTATTTCGCGCTGGCTCACCCTCTTTATACCTGGGATTTAGTGCCTTATGTTGCTGCCACCCTGTCGGCACAGATCAGCGAGCCTGTTGCCCTGCACTCCGCAACCTATCAACTACTGCAAAACAGTCTCTCCGAGCCTGAGTTTAATGGCTTGATTACGGGGCCCTATGCCGTTGATTTATGGCAAAATTCAGAGCATTTTGCCAGCCAGCTCAACCTGTATTACGTGAAGCCTTTGTATGTGGCGGTGCTGCAAGCGGCCCTGTTGATTGGGGTAAACCCTATTACTGCAATCATGGGATTATCGCTGCTATCGGGGCTACTAATTTGCGGGCTCATGTTTCATTGGCTGAAATCTTATACCACGACTATAAGCGCCGCCGCTTTGGTCATTTTATTTGCCCTCATTGCGCGTCTCATTGATCTTAGTCGGGTCCCAACACCTGATAATTTTTCAGCCCTAGCCGTGTTAGCGAGCATCTATTTACTGTTAGTAAAACGGTGGCTGTTTACTGCAGTCACCCTCTTGTCTGTGTCTGTTTTAATACGAACCAACAACATGGTTTTCGTAGGCCTAGTGCTTGCGTCTGTGCTGTGGAGCCGCTACTGCATCACTCGCAACCTTGGGGACTCACAGTTCAAAACAGCCGCCATGGGGATGCTTTTTAGCGTTTCGGTTTATCTGCTAACCAATGCTGTGTTTGATTATCAGTGGTGGCGCTTGTTCTACCATACCTTTGTGGAAAGCCAGGTGAGCATCGACAGTTTTGCTGTGGCGTTTTCGTTGAACACCTATATCGCTGTGCTAAAAACTGCCCTGCAGCAGCTGATCGCTCCGGGAGCATTTATTGCCAGCGCTCTGCCGGTTTTTCTTTTGCTCATTATTCTGTCACTTAGAAAAACTCTACCCCAAACCCTCGCCAGCTTAGCAGCCCCTACTGAAGACTTAAATTTGCAGCAGGTGGCGCTGCTGTGTGTCCCTGTATTTGTGACGGTCCTATTACTTTTCCCCTTGGCTTCGGGCTGGGACCGATTTTTTACAGCCCAATACGCACTGATTTTGATTTACGCAGTAACCCAGTGGCGCAATCGTCATTGCGATACCGAGGCTTAGGCTTTTTCACTAGGAACCCATCATGCCAAAACACATCGCCCTGCTTTTAGTACTCCTGTCTTGCAATGCAATCGGCCAAACCGTCTTGCCGGGGGAAGAAGGCGCAACTCGCGCCATTCGCGGGGGAATTGCGATACCTGCCCAAGCCCCCAATCGCAGCCGCGGCAGCGGCCCGTTTGACACCCTAATCATCAAAGATGTCATGTTGATCAGCGGTGAAGGCGCGCCACCAAGGGGGCCGGTATCTATCGTGATAAAAAATGATCTGATTGAGTCAATCGTGGGCACAGCACCAGATATCGCGAACGCAGAAATTATTGATGCTTCTTCCATGTATGCCCTACCGGGTTTAATAGACTCTCACGTCCACATCGGCAATACCGGGCAAGGTCTTACAGGCCAGATAACGCCACCGGAATATGTGTTTAAACTTTGGTTGGCCCACGGCATCACCACTGTGAGAGAAGTCGGCTCCGGCATGGGGCTCGATTGGACCGTCGAACACGCCAGGCGCAGCGATGCCGGTGAAATCACGGCGCCTCGCATTGTCGCCTTTGCCATGTTCCCAGGGGGCAGTATTACCAGTGCCGCCGGGGCAAAAGTCTGGGTTGAAGAGGTGCACCGTCGCGGCGCTAGAGGGGTAAAACTGCGTGGCGCTACCTTAGCTGCAACCCGCGCCGTGTATGAAACAACCGCCGCCTTAGGCATGGATACAGCAAACCATCATGACCAAACCTCGGTGTATTCGGTCAATGTATTAGATAGCGCCCGCATGGGTTTGGATAGCATGGAGCATTGGTACGGCTTGCCCGAATCCCTATTTACCGACCGCACTATTCAAGACTACCCGGCTGACTATAACTATTCCGACGAGCAGTGGCGCTTCGGCCAAGCCGGTCGTTTATGGAAGCAAGCAGCGCCGCCGGGTTCTGATAAATGGAATGCCGTGCGGGATGAACTCATTGCCCTAGACTTCACCCTGTCCCCAACCTTCACCATTTACGAGGCTAACCGTGATGTCATGCGTGCGAGAGACGCCGAATGGCATGCCACCTACACTCTGCCTGCACTCCAAGAATTTTTTATGCCAGACCCAAGGCTTCACGGCTCTTACCATTTCGACTGGACCACCGCTGATGAAGTGGCATGGCGGGAGAACTTTCGCTTATGGATGGACTTCGTTAACGATTATAAAAACCACGGTGGCCGAGTTGTAACCGGCTCCGATGCTGGGTTTATCTTCAAGCTTTTTGGCTTCGCTTATGTGCGTGAATTGGAACTATTACAAGAAGCTGGTTTTCACCCACTAGAAGTAGTTCAGGCAGCCACTCTCAACGGTGCCGAGCTATTGGGTATGGAAGAACAAATCGGTTCGCTGGTGCCAGGCAAAAAAGCCGATATCGTTTTGGTCTCCGAAAACCCAGTGGCTAACTTTAAAGTGCTTTATGGCACCGGCCACATGAAACTGAATTTAGAAACCGGTGAATTAGAGCGCGTTGGTGGGGTCAGCTACACCATAAAGGACGGCATCGTCTTCGATGCGAAACAACTGCTTGAAGATGTCGCAGCGATGGTGCGAGTGGCGAAAGACCAGAACTAACATCACGGCCTCGCTTAGCAGGGTTACTGATTTTAAATATAGTCAAACTGATCATGTACTGCTTTACCCTAGCATAAGGTTAATAACACCTAGGAATCGGAAATCAGCTCGGGCTCTATCACAAAAATAATTTGGTCCAACATAATTAGGTCGGCAAACTTGTCTAGTTCAATTGAACCACTGACGGCGTCCAATCGATTCACATCCCACAGGGCCGGCGCAATGCTGCAATGAACACTCGCTTGCTGAAGTAGAGCCGCTATCTTGCTGCAGCTGCTTGTAAACATGGCTCGAAAGATCCGCGAGGTTAAGTTCAGCTGACGGCACCAACACCAGAAACCCATCTCGTTCGTAACGGCAAAAAAAAGGTTGAAATTCACCAGCAATCCAGCAGAAGACCCTGCCAATGGCAACACTATTTGAATGTCTAATTGCTCTTCCTACGTGCCACAAAATGTTTGCTGTACAAGTTGATCTTTCTTTGGCGGCGCCGCGAATTCTTCTTGCCCCTCTCGCTCGTGCCATGGATCAGCAAGAACGTCTACCAAGGAATGAAAAGGGCCATAGTCTTCGGCAGTAACGGCCGCTTCGATCGCAGCTTCAACAAGATGATTGCGCGGAATATAGACAGGGTTTGCCGACTGCATTAAGCCCAGTGAATCGCTGTTTTTCGGGTTTGCCTGCCGCCGAGCTTGCCATCGTTCTAGCCAAGCAGAAAAAGTTTCACCCAGCAAATGATCATCGCCATTGGCAATTTTGTTTAGCTGGTGGAAGGTTTGAGTAAAATCAGCTTCGCTTTGCTCCATGATGTCAAACAGATCGGCTGACAGGACAGCATCTGCAGGCTGATTTCCTACTATACCCAGTTTGCGGCACATTCCCCGCTGAAACTCACTGTCATACATGGCAGGAAATTCATTAATTGCTTGTTGCGCCAGCTCCACAGCCTGCTCTTGATCAGAACTAAGCTGCGTCAATAAGGCCGAGCCCAGACAGGCGAGATTCCAATGTGCGATTTGGGGTTGATTGCTATATGCGTAACGACCCCCTTGGTCAATAGAGCTAAATACCTTGCCTGGCTCATACCCATCCATAAAGGCACAGGGGCCATAGTCAATGGTCTCGCCCGACAACAAGGCGTTGTCCGTGTTCATTACCCCATGAATAAATCCAAGCAGCTGCCAACTAGCGATGAGTCGCGCCTGTGCGGCCATAGCCGCTTGCAGCAAGGCCAGCGCTTGATTGTCTGCCTTGCCAGCCTCGGGGAAATGGCGGTTTATAACGTGAGCACACAGTGCGCTCAGGGCTTCGCCATCGTCTCTGGCCGCGAAGTACTGAAATGTCCCGATGCGAATATGGCTTTTGGCCACTCGTGCGAGAACGGCGCCAGGTAATACTTCTTCGCGGTACACCGGGTCGCCCGTGGTTACAGCAGCCAAGGATCGAGAAGTGCTAACCCCTAATGCTGCCATGGCTTCGCTTACAATGTATTCTCGCAGCACCGGCCCTAAGGGTGCCCTACCATCTCCCTGGCGAGAGTATGGGGTCGGCCCAGAACCCTTTAGCTGAAGATCATAACGCTGCTGATCGCAGCCAATGACCTCGCCCAGTAGAACAGCCCGGCCGTCCCCTAACTGTGGATTCCAATGCCCAAACTGATGGCCGGCATAGGCTGTGGCAATGGGTTCAGCGCCCGCTGGAATGGCATTACCCGCTAATACAGCAATGCCTTCTTTTGATTCGAGCCACGCTGGGTCAACATTCAAACGCCTGCACAAATCATAATTCACGCGTATCAGTTTTGGCGCAGAAACTACAGTAGGTGCTTGATGGGAATACATTTGACTAGGCAGCTTAATATAGCTGTTGTCGAATTTTATAGCGGTCATTAACGAGCCTTAGAAAGCTGGGATTATAGCCGGCGAGCTTTATCCCGTTAGCAGCTGATTCACAAAATAAATAATTCCGAAAAGACGAACTTTACTTATACATAAATACTGTGAATTCATCACCAACCGAATCAGGAATTAACTCCACGCGGCCCGACAAAGACTGGCAGTATGCCAGAATGGTCGCTTGATCGTAAGCCACTAAAAGGCCTCCGGAAAAATCTACCATGGAGAGAAGATTAAACCCAAGCCCGATGGCGCTGGCGGCATAGAGCTTGGCAATCATGGTGAAGATAAAATTTGGCGCTGAACAGCGATAGCTTAACGCACCGCTGGCAATAACAAAATCGGCTGTAGGTAATTGGTCTGCAGTAAAATCACCAAGCATGAAGACCGTGTTTTTAGCTGTGCCATGGCGTGCGACAGCTACATCCATAAAAGGCTGCATCTGATCGATACCGGTATAGCTGACATTGTCTGTATATGAGGCTAAAAGGCGGCGCAGATCCCCATGGCCGCAACCTACATCTAGCACCGAACGACCAGTGAAATCGCCTAACTGAGAAAAGATTCCAAGTCGTAGCTCTTGATTTTTATCAGCCTTCCAGCCCAAAGCACCCGAAGTACCCGGACCAAATTCTATAAGCCGGTCAAGATGATAGGCCTGAATCGCTGTCAGCTCAGAAAAATTCATAAAACCCAATATACCGCTTTATCCAAAAATGTGCGTGTGCAGCCCATCCGCCTTTCCTGCCCTAGTCCCCAAGTGGCTGATTTATCAGCGTAGTTCTAGATACTCCACAAGTCCAATTAGTCATTTCCTGAAACCCGTGTAGTTACAATTCCGACACCTAGAGCACTTAGAGCCGTAACCCACTGATAATCTAGATCACAATCTTGAGAAAATCAGTGGAATGGAAATCCCCTGCTTATACTTAAGCTAAGTAAACTGAGCCTAACAACGGATTTCGTCATGAATATCAAACAGGACAGCCTCGCCGGCAATCCAGCCAAAGAGTCTATTTGGCGTGAAAAGTACCTTGAGAGTCTAGATGCCCAAGAGAAAGAAAGCGCGCAACAGCAAGAAACCATTAATACTCTGCGCCGCGGGCTGTTGAGCGTTAGTCTCGCCGGAGACGGCATTGATCAAGAACTAGACACCAGCTTAGCCTCTCTTAGACGACAGCTTCACAAATTGGATCAGCAGGCCGAGCTTAACAATCTGCTGCAGACTATCGAAGAAAACCTACTTGAGCTGGACAACCGCAAGATTCAAAAATCTGACGGTATGCTGACCTTGCTAGATATTGCGATTCTAAGCCTTGGCAAACTCAAATTTGCCCAGAGCCACAAGCGAGCAATACGAAAGTTTACGCGAAAGCTGAAAAAGCCCGGCGATGACCCCAAGGCACAGCTCGCACTCCTAGAAGACTTTATTCAGCTGTGCGTGACTATTTTTGACAATCTACTGCAAGCCGATGGCACTGAATCGCTGAGCTTTTGGCAGCGGCTGTTTGGCAAACAGTCCCCAACAGCAAAAAAACAAACGCAATCACAGGCCCATCAGCCGCCGCAATCACTAGACAGCGACGAGATCCCAGAACCGAAGACTGTTGGCTCCCAGGCCAAACCTGCAAACACTGAAGCACCAGCTGCAAAAGTCGACACCAGCCCCACTGCGCTTGAACCCAAGCTTGCAGCGATCGTTCAATCGCCAACGCCAATCGGCGTGCAATCCAACCCAGCCAAACTGACTGTCTCTGAAACCGAAAAAATGGTTAAGGAATTTATCTATCAGCTGTTAGACAACATCGAATCTGTAGAGGCAATTCAAGCAGTTGCTGCAACACTGCGGTCCCAGCTGCTTAGCTCAAGGGGGGAAGAACTTAAAACCACTCTCGAACAAATTCAAAATCTATTCAATCTAGCCTCAGCGAACGAGCGCAATTGTTTCAGAAAATACTTAGAAGGGCTGAATTCGTCAGTTGCCCAACTCAGTAAATTCATCGGCCAGAGTCAGGGCCATAGTTCATCCCTGCAGCAGCTAGACAAAAGCTTAGATACAGATCTTCGCCTTAAGCTGAGCAGCATTCACACCAATATCGAAAAGGTTAAAGATTTATCAGATATGAAATCAGCCATTAAAGAACAACTTGATGACATGGTTTTGGTCTTGGATGAGTCTACAGCGAAAAAGACTAAGACCGAATCCGATTATCTGGCGCAGATAAACTCTTTAGCCGAAAAATTTGAGGCGGTGGAGCAAGAGTCCAAGCAGCTGAGGCAGGCAATGGAAAATCAAAAACGTGCCACAGAAGTTGATAATTTGACCAAATTGCCGAATCGCTTTGCTTTTCTAGAAAGACTCAACAAAGAACTCGAGACCTTAACTGTCACCACCGACCCAATCTGTCTTTGTATCGGCGACGTTGATGGCTTTGACCAACTCAATCGGAATTTTGGCCTAAATGCCGGCGACAAAGCGCTACAGTTAATCACCAAGCAAATGCAAAAGTGCCTTGGCAGCGATGATTTCATTGCCCGCTACAGCGCAGACAAATTTGCGTTGCTGTTGCCCCTGCAGTCTGCCGAGTCGGGCCTTAAGGCATTACATACAATTTGCGAAGAAATTCGCCAGACACCGTTCAAGTGTAGAAACGAAAACCTCGACATCACTTTGTCTTTTGGTATAACCCAGCTTACCGGGAATGAGAAAGCTAACATTGCATTCGAACGCGCAAACGCTGCCTTACTCGACGCCAAAAATGCAGGAGGAGATGACTGTTACCAAAACTAGAAATCTATAGATTTACCCAGCTCTACAGATCAATTTTCGACCTTAGTACTTTCCGCTATATCGCAGCAACTAGATAGCTCAATTTAGACCTAAAAAAATTCTTCGCCGTCCACAGCGTGAAAAAAAGATGGTCTACGATTAGCAAAGTCTATGTTAGAAATATTTGATGCTTAGCAGAAAAACAAGCGAACTTAGGCACAGGCACACAATGCCTCACACATCCCAAAACTAGAGAATCTGGACTCCCTATGGACTTCAAAAAGTACTTGTTATTGCCGCCAGAAATAACCGCCTTCAGACAGAAACAGTTAAAAAATTTCAATAAGATCGCACTAATTGCATTTGTCGCCCACATACCTGTGCTCATGGCGATAGCTGGCTTAGCTGCCGCAGCAGGTTGGATTGTTGAGCCTTTCGATGCCAATCAGTTGATAGCGACCGCTAACCAATTAACCGGTACTTACGCCTAGTTGTCAAATTGACGACAATTCGTCGTCGCGGCTTTTTGATCCTATCTCAACAGGAGACAATGAAGCCTCCCGCCTTGCTATCGAGCACCGCTAAAACACCTGTACAACAGCTGCCGGCAGCTTGAAGCCTGGTATTCTTTGGTTTTTCATCCTGCCCGGATGTTTGGACTTCCCAGCCTTTCTATCCTAACAAAGGTAGTACAGACGAATACTTGCCACATAAACCCTGCGGGATTTTCTCTGTTAGACTCACTGAATGCCAAGAATTCACTGCCTACGCTGCCACTATCCAGCCAATACCTGCATTTGCAGTGCAATATCCGAGATTAGCTGCAACACAAAAGTAGTCATAATGCAGCACCCATCTGAAACGAGTCATGCCAAGAACACTGCCCGCTTGGTACCATTGGCCATTAAATCTGCTGAAATAGTCATAGGCGAAACCGCAGATGATTTTCAAGGCCTGCGCGAGCGCTACGGCGACAAGCAAAGCGTGGCTGTGTTTTATCCCGCCCCAGCTAGCTCAGATTTTGCCCCCACAGCAGGCAGCCAGCCTATTGAAACGCTGCTATTTTTAGACGGCACTTGGCGAAAAGCCCTTAAACTTTGGTCCTTGAACCCTTGGCTTGGCTCGATACCGGCCTATAAAATCAGCCCCAAAGCACCAAGCAATTATGGCATTCGTAAAACCAAACAGCGCAATGGCCTGTCTACACTCGAAGCGGTAAGCCATGCTCTTCAGCTCAATGAAAGCATAGACACAACGCCCCTGCTAAACCTACAGCAAGCAATGCAGGCTCATTGGTGTGATTCTAATCATCGAACTAAGACCAAGCTAAAATGACAGGCAGTCTCAACCTAGGAAACAGAAATCAACCACTGTTAAGCTCAATCGGCTCCTACTGCCGCATCGAATAGAATTTGCTGTTAAACTGCGATCTAATGGTTGGACAAGTTGTAAAGACATCGAAGCAACTGGTTCAGTCCAGTGTGAAAACTATCGCCCCCTAAAGACACCTAACGAGTAATTCTATTGAAATCGGCACTCATTTTTGGCGGCAAATCTCCCCTTGCACTTGCGACAGCGAGAGAGTTTGCGGCCAATGGCTTTGAACTCTTTTTGATTGCTCGAAATAGTGCATCACTCGCCGAACAGGAATCCGCTTTCGCTACTCAGTTTAACTGCAAATTATCTGTGGTCGAATTAGACATATCAAACCGGGACTCTCTACTGGAGTTCGTATCGAGCTTTCAAGATAATTGCCCTGACGTCGTGATCTCTGTACTTGGCCGCCAACAGCCAGCCAATATCAAACTCGATGATATCGACACTCTCAGCGCTTTAATTGAAGGCAACTTCACCGGGCCTGCTGCCGTGTTAGAACAATTTGCGACCCTAATGGAAAAGGCAGGCAAAGGCACTCTGATAGGCATCTCATCTGTAGCCGGCGAACGCGGGCGGCAAAAGAATTACAGCTATGGAGCTGCTAAAGCTGGGTTTACGGTATTTCTTTCTGGGCTCAGAAATCGCTTAGCCAAATCCGGTGTCCATGTTATGACGGTAAAGCCTGGTGTTATTCAAACTGAAGCCACTGCGAGTCTGCAGCACCCTAGCTGGCTGGTACGGCCCCCTGAAGTATTGGGTCGGGATATCTACCGTGCCTTTGTGAAGCGCAAAAACACTCTCTACACGCCATGGTTTTGGGCCTGGATTATGCTAATAATCAAACTCATCCCAGAGCCGATTTTTAAGCGGCTCAACCTCTAGCCTGCATTGCAGCCCATACCGCAAGACCCTACTAGTAAGCCTCGCTAAGCGGCTGATTCAAGCCCTGAATTAATTTCCGGCCCTCACTGTGGCGAACAATCAGCTTAGAAAGCTATAATGAGAGCCTTTCACGTCAAGCAATGAGCGTTATCTATGGGCAGAGCCTATCAAAACCGCAAAGAATCCATGGCGAAAACAGCCGATGCGAAAACTAAAGTCTATAGTAAGTATGCCAGAGAGCTGTTTGTGGCTGCCAAAAGCGGGGGCGTAGACCCCACCGGAAACCTTACTTTACGCAGCTTAATCGAGCGCGCCAAGAAAGACCAAGTCCCCACTCATGTTATCGATAGAGCATTGGAAAAAGCCTCAGGCGGAGGCTCTGAAGATTTTTCTGTGGCTCGCTACGAAGGGTTTGGACCTGGCGGCAGCATGCTGATAGTTGACTGCCTCACGGACAACCCCAACCGAACCTTTGGTGATGTGCGTCAGTGTTTCGTTAAGACCAAATCTAAAATCGGCACCCCAGGTAACGTTAGCCATCTGTTTGACCACTGCGCTATTTTTAAACTCAAGTCTGGCGATGAAGAAGCAATCCTTGAGGCGCTGCTTGAAGCTAATGTCGATGTCATGGACATCGAGAATGAAGCCGGTCATATCACCGTGTTTGCTCCTAGCACGGAATATGGCGCCGCTAGGGACGCACTGTGTAAGAGTTTCGGCGATGAAAATTCTGAGCTGGATTTCGAAGAAGACATCATTCTGTTTCTACCCCAAACCTTAGTAACTTTGGAGGGTGATGACACTGAAATGTTTGAAAAAATGCTAGACATGTTCAATGACTTGGATGACGTTCAAAATGTTTTTCACAACGTAGACGAATAGCATCGGTGGCCGGCTAGTTCTGTGCTGAGTCCTACAAGCGCAAACCTCGGTTTCGCGTTGCTAAATCCAGCCCTGGGTGTTCTACTATGGCTTTCAGGTAAGCCACACCGAAAACCATAGTTTCCAAATTTGCGGTTTCTGCAACAACTGTAATGGGTAGCCCAAAAAGTCTTCTGTTGCCTCAGGTTTCGAACCTGCCACTACCACCATGCCTTGTAATTTAGATCTATCCTCTTCAGTACGGTTAGAATACCTAATCAATACACCGCTAGGAAGTCCAATATCTGGTTTGCCGTGAGGAAAATCGAGCTGCTACAAGCCCATTGAGGCGTTTCAAAGCTGTGAATCGGCGCCTCAAAACTGATCCGAACTCTTTTTCACTAAAATCCTAAAAACTAGTGTTATTCTGTTCCAACACGCTATAAGCTCACCGCGTTTTTTGGGTTAAGGACTACTGTAATGAAATTTCTGTTTGTCTCCTACGATGCTCTTATTGGCGATCTTGCATGGCAAGTCATTAAAGAAGGCCATGAGGTTAAATACTCGATAAAAAACCCGATAGACATAGATGTAGGCGCAGGGTTTATCCCCATGGTTGATGATTGGCGAGCCGAAGTCGACTGGGCCGATGTCATCATTTTTGATGACGTTTTAGGCATGGGCACCGAAGCGAAGAAACTGCGCGATGCGGGCAAGCACGTTGTGGGTGGCACACCCTATACCGACATGTTGGAAGACGACCGCTCATTCGGCCAGGAAGAGCTGAAAAAGCATGGTATTTCAATTATCCCTTACAAGCATTTCGAAAGCTTTGACGAGGCATTGGCGTTCGTTAGAGAAAACCCTTCACGCTATGTCATCAAACCCTCTGGTGAGGCACAAAATTTAAAAGGCTTGCTGTTTATTGGCGAAGAGGAAGACGGCTCAGATGTCATCCAAGTATTAGAAGACTACCAGCATGCATGGTCTGAAAAAATCCCCTCCTTTCAGTTGCAAAGACGAGTTGAAGGGGTAGAGGTGGCCGTGGGGGCTTTTTTCAATGGTAATGAATTTGCCTACCCAATCAATATCAATTTCGAACACAAGAAACTATTCCCTGGGGATCTTGGCCCTTCAACTGGTGAAATGGGCACAGCCATGTTTTGGAGTGGGCCTAACCGCATCTTCAATTTAACCTTGAAGAAATTGGAGAAGCGCTTAGCCGAAGAAAACTATGTTGGCTACATCGATCTAAACTGCATCGTTGCTGGCAACCACATTTACCCGCTCGAATTCACTGCACGATTCGGCTATCCGACCATCTTTATTCAGCAAGAAGGTATTCTGACGCCAATCAGCGACTTACTGCATGGGCTTGCAACCGGCACCAGAAAAACCTTTAAAACCCGAACCGGATTCCAAATTGGTGTGAGAGTGGTGGTCCCTCCATTTCCGTTTAATGACCCGGAAACCTTCGCCGTTAAATCGAAAGATACGATTATCCACTTTAGAAAAGGCAAGGAAGGTGTGCATTTCGAAGACGTCAAATTGGTCAATCAAGAATGGGTTATCACCGGTAATTCAGGCGTTATCTTAGTCGTAGTTGGCACTGGGCCAACGATGAAACAGGCTCAGAAACAAGCCTATGCGCGAATCAAGAATTTAATTATTCCACACATGTACTATCGGGTTGATATTGGCAATCGTTGGCTTGAAGACAGCGACAAATTACACAGTTGGGGCTATCTACGGGAACTATGATCAGATTTATAACTGACGAAAAAGAATGCAAAAAACACTGGGAATTGTTTAGCCCACACGAACGTGCTTGGGATGAATGGGAGCTAATGTTTGCATTTCACGATGAAGCCACCTACCGTTTCAATTTTATGGTCCACGAAACCGAGGGCACCATCGATGGTTTAATTCCTTTGGTTTTGGATACCTCAGATGGCAGTCATGAGCTATTTGGCGGCTGCTATCCCGATGCCAGAGTGCTATGGATTGATATTCAGCATTTCCCTGAGTATTTTGAGCTGCTGCCAGAAAACACCGCGTTCTTCGATCTACGGGGGTCGTGGGTGGATCAACTGCTCGCTGTCTATCCGCAATATGCCGCAAATTTTGCTGAAAAAGACATTCAGTACTACTTAGTCCCCACTGAGTTCGACTACGACTTTGTAAACCACATCAACACGTTCTCTAACGGCAAGCGCAAAAATTTTTTAAGAGATCTGCGTAAGCTGAGAGAGCGAGGGGTCGAACTGATCTGGAGTGACGAGGATGAATCTGAACTCTTCATTAGTTTAAGCGTCAAGAATTTTGGCAGCGAGTCCGACCACATGGTGGAAGGTGGTAAGCAAGAAGTGAGACGAGTAGTGCGAGAACTTAAACAGCACGGCTACTTGAGAACGCTGACTATTGCTGTAGACGGCGTTAAGCAGGCCGCCTCTCTTTCTGCTCACTTCAAGGATACGTGGGTGTGTTTATACGCCAGCAGCAACAACGATATCGACAACCTAGGCAAGCTACTAAATTCTGAGACTATTCAGCAAAGCTGCCGGCTGAAAGTTGCTGAAATAAACTACATGACAGGGATGGCTTGGAAGGCTGCTTGGCACATGAAAGAAAATCCCTGCAGCACAATGCGCAAGCCTGCCAAACCCCTCTCACCCTAGCCTGTTTGTTCGGCGGCCAGCTCGAACTGCTGCAAAGCAGATCGAGCTGGATCATTAGCTCTCCAAAAAGTCTCAGCCATCCCATAGATCAATTCCCCTAAATCTGGTCTAAACTTAGAAAACGCCTCTTTCCATCCGCTACAGAGTTAGTTCTATGCAAGCCATTCGCAGTTATTTCCTGTTCCTTTGGAATGGAGGTTTGAACCCAAAGACCGCCGGCTTAATAGAACTTCGCGAACGTCGTATTCTTGCCAGCGCAATACTTCTGCTTTCTCCCACCGGGTTCATCGTCATTTTTACTAATACCCTGAACAATGTATCAGGGGACAATATGTACCTGATATTTGGCCTATTAATCGTCCTATCTGGCCTCTTTATTCAAGCCTACTTAAACTCCCAATCAATCGCGGCAAATATCGTTATTCTAGCGTTTTGGATGATGCCAACTCTAGTAATGCAGTCATACGGAGTGCAGGGCACAACCATGATGTGGTTGCTGCCGATTCCGGCGATAGCTATGCTGCTAACAGGTCGTACAAATGGCATGCTTTGGGCGGCAGTTTGCTGCGTCACGATTGCAATCTATGGTGTCATCCATGAAACAGGGCTGCTTAACTACAATTCACAGAGTCATGACTATCAACCGGCTGTTGGCATCACTAATGCTATTGAAGGAGTCATGTTGATTATGATCCTAACTGGTGCCGCACTCATTTTCCGCACAGCCCAACACAATACCGAGATAGAGTTCAGGAAATTAGTTGCACGTCTCGAGAATGAAGTGCATAGCCGAGCCCTGGCTGAGGCCGATGCGAAGCAATCTGAACAAAGCAAAACAGCTTTTTTGTCCGCCATGAGCCATGAAATTCGCACGCCATTAAATGGCGTTATAACGGCCACTCATCTGATGGTTCGGGCCAAGAATGATGGCGACAGAAAAGAGTTTTCGGACATAGTCATAGAAAGTAGCAACACCTTAATGGAGCTTGTAAGCGATGTGATGGACTTAACCGCTATGGAATCTGGAAAGTTCAAAATTGCCAACGACGCATTTGATCTTAGGCAGCTCATTCAAAGCACCGTTCGGCCTTTCGGGTTTCAAGCCCAAGAAAAAGGCATCTTACTCGAAGTCGAAACTGATCCTGCAGTTCCTGTTTTCATCCTAGGCGACCGAACTAAGGCAAAACAGATCGTTATCAATCTAGTGGGCAATGCCATTAAATTCACAAGCAGTGGCTCTGTTAAGGTACACACCAGTATTGAACACAATAAATTGAAATTGGTGGTTGAAGATACTGGCATAGGCATTCCCGAGGATGCCATGAGCAAGTTATTCGAACCGTTTGTTCAAGCAGATGTAACGACACGAAGCAACTTTGGAGGCTCGGGCCTTGGCCTTACCATTGTCAAAAAAATAGTGAATGCGGTCAACGGCAACATAAAACTGGAATCTAAACTTGGCGAAGGTACTAAATTCACTGTGTACTTTCCTCTTTTACTCCCCGAATCACAACCGTCCTTGCCGCCCACCGAACTTAACTTAGAGATTACTCTACCGGCGCTAAACCTTCTTGTAGCAGATGATAATGCCGTTAATCGCATGGTCTTAGGCCGCTTGCTTGAAAACGACAATCACTGCGTAGTAACCGTAGATGATGGCAAGCAGGCGCTGGACTATGTCAAAGCACATTTGGTCGATGCCGTGCTAATGGACATTCAGATGCCGATTATGAACGGCGAAGAAGCTGCCGCGGCAATTCGCAGCATCGAAGGCGAGCAGCGCAACGTCCCGATTATCGCTATTACAGCCAATACTAGCAGCGACGATGTAAAGCGGTTACTTAGCTCAAATTTTAATGGTTTTCTCACCAAACCTTTTCGCCATGAAGATCTAATCAAAACACTGCAGAGCGTTTGCAATAAACAGAATACTCAATAAGAATCATTCAACGGCAGCTTTTCCCAAGGACTAACCGATGGCCATTCAGTACCCAATACTGCTCGCTTCGCTCCTCACTCTGGTTTTTAGCCATTTCAGTATTGCCCAGCGTACAATTCCCGAGGACGATCGTGAGCTGCTCTATCAAGTGTATAAAGAGCTGGTAGAGTACAAAACCACGGCGTCGCAGCAGAACAATACTATCGCCGTCGAAGCCATGGCTGCTTGGTTGCAGGCAGCTGGCTTTCCCGCTGAAGATATTTTTATTGGCGGTGCCCTCCCCCATAAAGGCAATTTAGTCGCCAGATATCCCGGCACTGGTGATGGGCTGCCAATAGTCCTCATGGCCCATATTGATGTAGTAGAAGCCGAAATCGAAGACTGGAACATGGACCCTTTTACTCTCAATGAGGATGACGAGTTCTTTTACGGCCGTGGCACTCTTGACGACAAAGCCATGTCGGCTATTTTTCTGGCGAACCTGATTCGCTATAAGCGCAATGGCTTCCAACCAAAAAGAGATATTGTTGTTGCCCTTACTTCTGATGAAGAAACCGGAGGCAGTAACGGAATCTATTGGCTGCTAGATAATCACCCTAGCTTAATCACCGGCGCGTTGGCCATTAACGAAGGCGGCTATGGTCTTCTCCAAGATGGCAAGCCACTGGCTGTCAGTGTGCAGGTGGCGGAGAAAATTTTTGCGTCTTACCGCATCACTGCACGCAACCCAGGAGGCCATTCCTCATTACCCCGGGACGACAATGCAATTTACGAATTGGCGGAAGCTTTGCTTAAAGTGCGCGACTTCAAGTTCCCCGTGCAGATCAATGACGTTATGCGTCTAAGCTTTCAGCGCCAAGCGCAAATAACCACTGGGCAACGCGCCGAGGATTTTCGAGCGCTGTTAGAAAACCCTATACCCATAGAGTCCCTCAATAGATTGAGTCAAGAGGCGGCCATCAATGCACAGCTACGAACCACAGCAGTTGCTACTCTGCTCGATGGCGGACATGCCTCCAATGCCTTGCCACAAAAAGCTGAGGCGAACATCAATGTGCGCATGCTACCCGGTTCAGACCCACAAGACGTTCTTCGAACGTTAACGGCAGTCGTTGCCAATCCCGATTTGGAAGTGGAATACATTGGAGGTGGCCGCCTTTCGGATCCATCACCACTCACGGAAGAAGTCTTAGGCGCAATCGAAACCGTTACCAATGAAATGTGGCCAGGTCTCACTGTTTTACCCACAATGTCCACCGGAGCCACTGATGGCGCCAAGATGCGGAATGTTGGAATTCCTACTTATGGCGTATCCGGCCTATTTGTTGACAGAAACGACATGCGCATTCACGGTCAAGATGAGCGCCTGCGCAAAGAGTCGCTGTATGATGGATATAATTTCCTGTATCGACTCGGCGAAGAGCTTACGACCAATTAAGCAGCTTTTAATCTGCGCACAGCAACAGCTTCTGGGCTGTTGGCTGTGCAGCCTACCTCGCAAAAAAGCTTGATTAGATTGAATCTGGCCGAGGCAGCTAGGCGTAAATATAGACGACGCCATTCAACTTGGCCTGCCACGTATTACGGATAATGAAAACACTCTACTGGGTCACCAAAGAGCTGAGGCTTGACGACAATCCTGCCTTACACAAAGCGGCCTCTAGCGATTCACTGCTAATTACCTATTGCGTAGACCCCCGCTGGTTTTCGCCTTATCGCTATCATCTAGCCTCCCTCGGCACTCACCGCTGGAATTTCTTGCAGGAGTCATTAAGCCAATTTAATAAAGCCTTGGCCCCGCTGGGTCAAAGCTTGGCGATCTACTATGAGCGGCCTGAAGTTCAGCTCATTAACCTCATCAACGCATTGGGTATTGAAAGACTGGTTTGCTCGCGGCAATTTGGTGTCGATGAAAAGGCTGCCCTGCGCTTCATCGCTGGGCGCTTTGAGAACCTTGTCATTGAACAGGTAGACACAACTACCCTGTTTAACAAAGACGCGCTGCCCTTTGCGTTAGAAGCTCTGCCACCAAGCTATTCACAGTTTCGCCGAAGCCTAGAGAATCAAGCAGTCCCTGCGCCGATGGACAGCCCAATTAAGCTGCCGAAGCCCCCGAGTTTTAATCACTCTCGCGTTACTAGGCCGAGCTGGGTGCCGGCCCCCAAGGCAACTCAGTGTCAGTTTGTGGGTGGTGAACAAAACGCGCTCACTCATGCCAACAACTATTTCTCAGCCTCCCTGCCAGCGAGTTACAAAACAACCCGCAATGAACTCGACGGCTGGGACAGTTCTTCCAAGATGTCACCTTGGTTAAACAATGGCGATCTGTCACCTCGCCGGCTGAAGCAGCTGCTGACCGCTTACGAGACCTCGACTGTCGCCAATGAGTCAACCCATTGGCTTTATGTGGAGCTGTTATGGCGGGAATATTTTCAGTGGCTGGCCCTTAAAATAGGAAACGCATTGTTCACTTACAAAGGCAACTCTTCGTGTCAGCGCATGGGCTGTTTTTATCCTGAGCGTTTTCAACAGTGGTGCCATGGCACCACCCCGTATCCGTTAGTCAATGCCTGCATGATGCAACTCAAACAAACTGGCTACCTTTCTAACCGAGGCAGACAGATCGCTGCATCGTGTTTCATTAATGAAATGGAATTGGATTGGCGCTATGGCGCGGCATGGTTTGAGCATCAGCTAGTGGACTATGATGTGGCTGTAAACTGGGGCAACTGGCAATACATTGCAGGGGTTGGCGCCGACCCAAGGGGCGGACGTCACTTTAACCTTGCAAAGCAGCAGCTGACTTATGACCCCGACGGGCTCTATCAAGCCCGCTGGCCGAGTGATCAAGCGCCACTGCCTTTGAACTCCCGCGACGCCGCCGATTGGCCTATCGGCTAGGGCGTCGAATGACCCATAAAAAGCTAACCCTGCCCCACAAGATATGCCCCTTATGCAAACGCCCTTTTTCATGGCGACGGAAATGGCAGCGCGATTGGGACAATGTCATTTACTGTTCTAAACGCTGCCGCAGCTCAAATCAAGAGCACTCCAGCAAGCGCCCCGGTGGCCGCTAATTTTTCTACCACACTTGAATCATGGTGTTTTCTGCAAGCTCATTTTAGGCAATTGATTGAAACGTAAAGGTTTGTCACATCACACATCTAGCCAGCTGATAAAGCAACCAAAAAAATGATGCGAGACCCAGCTATAGCCTGCTATTTTCTTATTTTCCTGAGAATATTGTAGCTTTGCTTGTTATCTGAACAACTCATTGCTGCGCCGTGGGTCAGGACCCATTTATTAAGCCTGCAGTCAGTTGCTGAAACTACTTTCAAGGTCGCAAAAATCTATCTGAGGATGAATGCCAGCTCAAATAAAAAGTTTTAAAAATCCTCAGCAAACACTGTCTCGCGAAGACTCGCTACTGTCGACGTAGCCAATAACTATCTGCTATAACGGTATTTCCTAGAGCTCTATAAAATCAATAATAGCCATTTCGAGGATTACCCTATGGGATACCCAGCCCGACTTCATTGTTACTTCCTAGCGCTAGTTGTGGCTGTGCTAACCGCCACAGCCACCGGGCAAGAGCCTTCAAAACAAGAGGTCATGATGCCCATGCGAGACGGCATCAAGCTTGCCACTAACATTTACCTGCCTCAAGGCGAAGGACCATGGCCGGTAGTGCTTACCCGAACTCCCTACAATAAAGACGGCGCCGATCAATCGGCTATGCTCTATAACGATAGGGGGTACGCCCTCGTTTCACAGGACGTGCGGGGGCGTTATGAATCTGAGGGCTTGGATCAGCCTTTTGAAGTCGATATGCCAGATGGTTACGACACCGTTGAATGGCTTGCAGCGCAGCCGTGGAGCAACGGCAAAACCGGTATCTTTGGCACGTCAGCGCCGGGCATTACCTCAAATTTGGCGGCAGCCTCGGCCCCTCCACATTTGACCGCCGCCTATATCACGGTTGCACCCGACAGTTTATTTTACCGTTCTCGGTTCGTGGGCGGCGTATTCAAAGAAAGCCATTCTGGGGGCTGGCTGCGAGGCCAAGGTATTAGTGAAGAACGCATCGCTGCCTATAAAGCACGAGCGGTTTTGGATCAGGGCTGGCTGGACAGTGATTTCTTGTTCCATCGCCAAAATGTAGAGATCCCGGTTTACAATGTTGGCGGCTGGCACGACATCTATGCCGAAGGCTCGCTGTTCAACTTTCTTTACCTGCAAACCGAAGGCCATGCCAACGCCCGCGGCAAACAAAAACTGGCCATGGGCGCCTTTGGTCACGGAGCCCTACAGGGCGACCTTGTTTACCCCAATGGCGGTTTTATTACAGGCGATATTGACGAGCAACTACGGTGGTGGGATTTCTGGCTAAAGGGCGAAGACAACGGCATTATGGATGAGCCCGCGGTTAGTTATTACATGATGGCATCGGCTCGCAAAGCCAATCCATCACCACTTAATCGAGTCGTTCAAGCCGATCATTGGCCGCCTCAACACGAGCTTACCCGGTTCTATCTTCAGCCTGGGGGCATGATCAGTGCCAACGCCCCTGCGGCAGATTCCGCTTCTTTGAGTTTCAAGTTCGACCCGGCCAATCCAGTGCCAACAGTTGGCGGACAAAACCTTGGCCGCGATGTTGGCCCAAAAGACCAGCGCGAGATTGGCGAACGCCAAGACTACCTTAGATTTCAAACTCCGATTCTGACCGAAGACTTAGTTATCGCCGGTCATGTCGACATGGAGTTATTTGTCACTACCGATGCTCAAGATACTGATTTTGTCGTCAAGCTAGTTGATATTTACCCCGATGGCTACGAGGCGCTGATTCTTGACTACCCAATTCGCATGCGCTTTCGCCATGGCCAGAATCAAGAAGATGTAAAAATGGCAACTCCAGGTGCGATAGAAAAGCTCAACATCAATATGTGGAGCACCGCCCAAACCTTTGAGAAAGGCCACCGCCTAGGCGTTCATGTAACTTCAAGCAACTACCCGCGCTTTGCGGTTAACCCAAACAACGGTGCCGACTTGGATGATCTTACGACCCCTGCAAACATTGCAGAAAACACGGTCTTTTTCGACGCTCAGAGGCCTTCAGCAATCGTTCTGCCTGTGGTGACGCAGACATTGGATTAGACCGAAAAGTCTTTATAGGAGCTACTGAAAGCTCCTAGTTGGCAAGGCATTGGATTGTCAAAAGAGGCGCTCATTGGTTAATGCGGTGTTGCGCCTTGCCCTATCGAATTAGCAATTGTGATCGAAGCTGAATGCTAGTTCGTATCATTTGCTAACCATCCCAATACCGTTTTACGGCATTTTTACTCTTTTAGGGGCAACTGTATGTATAGAAGTCTTGCCGTTTTACTCATGCTGTTTCTTGCTTTGACAACTAAATCAATCAGCGCCGGTGTTATTAACGATCTACCTGATGCGATAGTGTGTTCGGTAAAAGACCCCACTGGCTTTCTATCATGGGAAGAGCTGGTGTTTTTCGTTAGTGCCCACACTCGTGACGGCGATACCCTGTATAAGACCTTAACCTCGGATCCAGTGGTACTGATAGTCTCTGCTAACGGTATCATCGACGCATCAAACCTCGCAGACTGCGATGGCCGCAATATTAAGGATTTGATGGATGCCGGTAGAGCGTTTCATTTAGCGCTGCCACGAGCTGAAAACTAGCCACGCGCTAGAAGGTCTGAATACCTAATCCATCCGCCGCTAGTTTAGTAACCGTAACGCTCTTTGACGTCGGTATAGGCTTCGAACTGGCTGAGATAGATACAGCCGGTTAGATCATCTACAAATCGGGAAGTCCGCAGCCTATCTAGTACCGGGCCTTTTACCTCCGACAGATGAAACAAGATCCCCTGTTCGGCAAGCCGGCAGTTTAATTCTTCAAGAATCTCCAGCGCGCTGTAGTCAATTTCATTCATGGCGTTACACATTAGAATCACATGGGCAATTTTATCGTGCTTGAATACTTGCTCATAAATGAGTTCTTCAAGATAACTCGCGTTCGCAAAAAACAAACTCTCATCCACTCTAAGGGTCAGTATTTCTGGCGCTGTTTCAACTCGATACCGCTTCACATTGCGAAAATGCTCTGTGCCTTCTACCTGACCAACCTCTGCAATATGGGGCTTGGATGTTCTAAACATATGTAGCCCCAAGGAAATAATCACCCCGCAGCTCACACCTACTTCAACACCGAAACCTAACGTCATAACTATGGTGCTAACCACCGCCATCCAATCGCTTTTCTTAAAGCGCCAGGTCTTTTTGATAACTGAGAAATCGACTAGCGCGAGCACGGCAATAATGATGGTGGCGGCGAGAGTCGCTTTGGGCAAGTAGTATAGAAACGGTGTAAGAAATAACGAGACTAAGGCAATAAGAATTGCCGTGAATATGCTTGACGCCTGCGTTCGCGCGCCCGCATCAAAGTTAACTACAGACCGCGAGAAGCCGCCGGTAACGGGAAAAGCCCCAGAAAACGCCGAAGCTAAGTTAGCCGCGCCCAGCCCTACCAACTCTTGGTTACTGTTCACTCGCTCTCGCTTTTGTGCGCCAAGGGTGCGACCCACGGAGATAGATTCCACATACCCAATAATTGAAATTAACGCCGCCGGCAGCAGCAACATTTTGATTAATTCTAGCGAGAAATCCGGCATTGTTAGTTGTGGCAATCCGCGGGGAATACTGCCGACAACAGCAACCCCTTGCCGCTCCAAACCAAACTGGTAGGTGATAGCAATAGTTAGCAACACACCCACCACAGGCGCCGCCTTTGCCGCTAACTGAGAATTAGTCTGCGACAGCCCTAACTTTACCAAGGTATCAACACCTTGTTTTCTGGCCAAATACAGAAACGCGAGAACACCGACCCCTAGTAGCAAGGTATAACCATTCGCATTCTGTAACCCCGAACTCAAAGAGCCCAGTAGTTCAAAGATATTATCGCCTGCGCTTTTAGTGCCAAACAAATGACTCACCTGACTCAGGGCAATAATGATTGCGGAGCCAGTAATGAAGGCAGAGACAACAGTGTGAGATAGAAAGTTTGCTAAAAAACCCAGCCGAAGTAGGCCGAAACCTAGCAGCATCAATCCTGACAGTGCGGCAAGCGTTATAGCGGCCGAGAGATAATCCGCGCTGCCCTGCTGCGCTATTTCTGCCAGCGCGGATGCCGTCATCAATGAAGTGATCGCCACTGGGCCAACAGAGAGTGTGCTGCTAGTGCCCAATATGGCATAAGCTACCAAAGGGGTAATGCTGGCGTACAGCCCTACCTCAGCCGGCAGGCCAGCCAACATTGCATAGGCCAAAGACTGTGGGATCAACATGATCGTCACAATGACAGCCGCAATAATATCACTGGCAAAGGTTTGCTTGTTGTAACGGCTAGCCCAGACGAAAATAGGGAACAACGCCAGGCGCTTAATCATTAGCTTTTCACTTTTTGTAAATCCTTCGGCGCAGCCAGCCATTCACGGCCTTTTAGCATCGCGTGCCAGTATACCGCTGGCAGGATTGATTTCTTCAATACCCAAGCAGACCTTGTAGGCTTGGTGCCTTGCAACAACCACGTCGGAAACGAAGGCAACAGTTTACCACCATAGCCAAACTCAGCTAGAACGATCTTGCCGTTTTCAACTGTCAAAGGGCAGGAGCCATAGCCGTCATAGCCGCTGTGGAGTTCTTTTCCTACCATGGTATCAATAATATTTTGAGCGACAACCGGCACCTGTTTACGGACAGCAGCCATAGTTTTGGCATTGGGTGCATTCATCACATCACCCAAGCCCCAGATATTGCTGTATCGCTTATGCTGCAATGAATATTGGTCTACATCTAACCAGCCGGCCCCATCGGCAAGCTCACTGCTGGCAACAAAATCAGGCGAGCGCTGCGGCGGGCAAACGTGAATCATGTCGAACTCTTTGCCAATTAAATCACTACCTTCTTCTCCTACTTTCTTGAAGTAGGCAATTTTTTGCTCGCCATCGATAGAGACAAGGTTATGACTAAACTGAAGACTAACTCCGTAGTCGTCCATATAAGACTGTAGTGCAGGAACATAGTCGCTAACTCCGAACAGCACGCCACCGGCGTTCATGAAACTAACGTCGATGTCTTTAAGCACACCGGTTTTTTTCCAATGGTCACAGGATAAGTAAATCGCTTTTTGAGGCGCGCCGGCACATTTGATTGGCATAGGCGGCTGAGTAAACAAGGCCTTGCCGCTGCGTAAATTTCGCACCAAATCCCAAGTATAGGGCGCCGTCTTGTACGCGTAGTTGGACGTGACACCGTTCTTGCCTAGATTCTCTTGCAGACCGGAGATTGCTGCCCAGTCCAGTATCAAGCCGGGCGCAACTATCAAGTGCTCATAGTGAATGCTTTCGCCATCATCTAACTGAATTTCATTCTCTGTCGGAAGAAACCCAACAACTGCTTGCTTCACCCAAGTCACACTTTTTGGGATAAGGTCTTTCATTTGCCGCCTGGTGCTGGGTGCATCAAACACACCCCCGCCAACCATGGTCCAGCCCGGCTGATAAAAATGTTCTTCCGCTGGATCAACAACCGCGATACGCAACTTATGGTTGCGTTTAAGCAAACTCGATGCGGCCGCAATACCACCCGAGCCAGCACCGACAATAACCACATTGTAAGACGGCTTGACTCCACCCCTGGTGCTAACCACCGCATGGTCGGGTCTCGCACCAGCCTCTTTAAAATACGGAGCGATCACTGCAGAGACATCAAAACCTACAGTCTTTGCAATATCAAGTATTTCAGACTGCGCCTTGCCGCTGCTTGCCACTGCTGCGGAATATAAATTGAATGAGCGATTACCGGTTCGGCAATAGGCATGAATTCGCTTTTGAGTTTTTAACAGGCTGGAAAATTGATCAATATACTCTGAGGGCATCTCACCGCTCTTAAACGGCATAGACTCCACCTGCATACCCATGTCTGACGCAGCTGCTGCCAGCTCCTCATAGCTGCGCTGCTCGGCGGCTTCAGCGTCGGGGCGATTGCAAACAAGCAGCTCCACGCCTTGGTCCTTTAGGGTGGCTAGATCCTCCACATTCAGCTGTCCCGATACAGTAACTTGTCCATCTACTTTTATTATATTCATGGGCATTTCTCTTGTTGCTAGTTTGTCTAAGTTAGCTTTTCGCTACAAAATATTCACAGGAACTTTAAGATAAACCGTGCCATTGGAATCAGCCTTAGGAAAGTGTCCGGCTCGCATATTTACCTGCAGTGATGGCAAGATCAAATGCGGCACATCCAATGTCTTATCTCTAGCCTCTCGCATTGCCACAAATTGAGATTGTTCAACAGTGCAGTTAACGTGGATATTTTTTTCGATTTCTGCCGCAACCGTGGTTTCGTTGGCGACGCCCCGTCCTTCTGCGCCATAATCGTGACACATGAACACTTTGGTTTCACCTGGAAGCTGCATTATTTTCTGAATCGAATCGAAGAGCTGCGCCGCGTTGCCACCCGGGAAATCCGCTCTAGCGGTACCTGCATCAGGCATAAACAGAGTATCTCCCACAAACGCTGCATCACCAATGATATGTACCATGCAGGCCGGTGTATGCCCTGGTGTGTGTATTGCCCGCGCCACTAAAGAGCCGATGCTGTACTGCTCCTCATCCTTAAACAGGTGATCAAACTGCGAGCCGTCTTTGGCGAAATCAGCGTCAGCATTGAATATCGTGCCAAAGGTTTCTTGCACCGTTGCCACATGTTCGCCTATTGCTATTTTGCCGCCCAAGAGCTGTTTTAAATAAGGCGCTGCGGAGAGGTGATCAGCATGCACATGGGTTTCAATGATCCACTGCACTTCAAGCTGATTGTCTTGCACAAATTTTACTATCTCATCGGCACTGGCATAAGTCGCTCGCCCCGAGGCCATATCAAAATTAAGCACTGAGTCAATAATGGCACAGGCTTTAGACGTTGGATCTTGAACCACATAAGAAAAAGTATTGGTGTCTTCTTCAAAAAAATGGAAGACCTTAGGTTGGCTGCTAGAACTCGCCGGAAAAACATCACTTGCTTGCATAATTATCACACTTGATTTTTTACTCACGATTTGCCCTGAGTATTGCAGTTCTCGTGCCATTGCCATTGGAATTCAGAGTGCATTTTTTAATTATATTTATCAATGAGGTAGATCAACGTCCGGGTATTTAACCTAACAGCTTTGCGGCACCAACGACAAAATGGTCATTTCCTGTGCCAGAAATGGCAACAACCTATCAATCCAGCGCGAGTCTTAGCCTAACTCTACGTTACCAGCTTGGGGCTTCTGTGCCTCGGCATTTAACAAGGCTTGATTCATTTAAGTTTTCCTTAAGGTTCGCTTGTTAAATTTCAAATCATGACAAGAATCAAGGAAGTTGAGCATGTATCTGTCCAGCGCTAATACAGTGAATGAAAATCAAAAAACCATGGAAGAAGCCCCTCGTTTCTCCAAATTGCTACGATTGGCTCCCCAATTTGACCTCCTCCACCCAGAGTCTAGTGCTAGAGCCAATGCGGAAAAAGTAGTCAGCGCGGGTTTCGAACGGGCTTTTGCAGCCAAACTGGAGTCTTTTATGCCAGCGCTGCTCTCTATGCACTGCGTGGGAAAGCTAAGCGGCGTTGCTGGGGTTTGCCTTGCGGGCAATCAGCCACTTTTTTTAGAGCAATACTTGGATGCCCCAATTGAGAGTGTACTGCAAAAGCAAAGCATACAAGCAATTAATCGTGAAAGCATTGTGGAAGTGGGCAATTTAGTTGCCGCCAACAATGGTGCTAGTTTGGCGGTCTTTATTGTCCTAGCCAGTAGCCTAGAACGGGCTGGCTTTAGCCACATGGTTTTCACCACGACCAATTGCCTAACTAAAAAGTTTAGCCGCCTAGGCTTTG
>JBLGBD010000012.1:0-41042 GCA_047617585.1 Pseudohongiellaceae bacterium
ACACATTCATGATGTATTCGCCAATCAAGGGCCATGCGAGAACGGAGGGATCCACCGTGTTATGGGAAGGATCAACCAAAATGACTTTGTCTACTTTTCCCGGATGCGTCACCGCGAACTCGGTCGCAATGGAACCACCCATGGAGAGACCCGCAATATGAATAGGTACGGGTACATCGAGTGCTTGGAGTAAGTCGTCAATTTGCTGTGTAAACAGCGCTGGATTGTACTCAAGCTCAGGCCGCGCCGAATACCCTCTGCCATATAGGTCGTATCTAATTACGCGATAACCCTTCGCCACTAACCCATTAAAGGTGGGAGTCCAAATATAATAGGGTACGGAAAAGCCGTGAACAAGTACGATCGTTTGTGCTGACCGGGGGCCGACATCCTCATAATGAGTAAGCCCTTGTGATAAGCCGATGAAGTCACCCGGCGCGAGCAGTCGCGTTTCATCGTCCAGCCATCGGGCTTCACGGTTAAAGTAATATGGTAGCGCGACCAAAACAATAGCTATGACTATGACTACCGCAAGGACTGGACTAATGTAGCGCAGGGCTTTCATCTAAGTTCATTCTCCTAAGGTTGAGCTGCTCAGGCAGCTGTTCTCTTTACTGGGTGCTATCTGACGAGCATATCAAGTCAATTCTAAACCCCGGCGATGACATTCACAGAAAGCCAGTCAATAATCGGTGGCGCTTGTGCATTCTTGTTGAATTCATGACACAAGTATCTCTTGGGGCGAGTTAACTTGTCAGCACCACCTAACTGAAGAATGCAAAGTCTTCAGTACGGTCAAGTGGAAAAGAGCTAGCGTACTGATTGCCCTGAATACCTAGATATTTACGTAACGCCAAATGTATGTGCTTGGGGTGCAACGCTACCCCATTGACATAATCTTGCCGGCCTGTTTCAAGATTGACAGGGTAAGTACTATGACCTGCGTCAGTTTCTCCAAACACGCGATTGGTAAAATGTGCGTTTCGCTCCATTATTATGTAACTACCGACAGGCCAGTGGTCCTTACCAGCACCAGAATTGTACTTTGGCGTGCGCCCAAAATCCGAACCCATAACCAAGACAATCCTATCTGCTAAGCCAAGTTGTTCTGCATAGGTCCAAAAATAATCAATTGCATTGTTAAGATTAGTTAATAGAGCCGCATGGATCATGTCATGATCTTGATGTGAGTCGAAGCCGCCCTCTAACAAGTCCACCGCAACGGTCACGCCTGACTTCATGGCCAGCAAACTCACCTGCATCTGTTGATGCAGCGAAGAGGTGAGGTTTTGTGTTACCACACGACTGCCCTGTAGTTCAGAAGCTTGAGGTATTGAGTTAGCAAAATCGCCTAAACCATCAACTCGGGTCAGTGCTTCGACAAAAATTTGTCGATTCTTTCTTTGGCCGGCAGGCATGTTAGTTTGAGCTGCGAGGCGCTGCGCAGTTCGTAATTGCAAGGCACGAATTCGCTCAAAATCACCGTTGCTGTGATACTGCTTTGCCGAGTATTGGTAGTCGTTAGGAAACAAGATATTGGTAAGCTGTGCAATGTTGCTTATTCGTGAACTGCGAATCAGACTTTGAGTATTGCCAAAGCCGCCAAAATTAAGATAAGCCAAAGGCAAGCTAGGAGCTGTACTCGCGGCATAAAGCGCAGTTAATGAAGGATAACCATCTGAGTTTCGGCCACTCCAGTTGTTGGTTACACCCACCGTGTGGGAGTTCGTTTGGGCATCGACACCATTAATCACCAGCATGTCTTGGTAATAGCGGTCGAACATAAAGCTATTATTGGCAACCGGGGCATAGCTAAGATTGCCAGCGGTTTGAATATCTGAGCTTCTGGACCAATTGCTTATTTCAGCTTCGCCTGCTTGGTTGGTTTTAGGATCGCAATAACTGGTTACGTCCAGGCCTCCTTGAAGTTGAAGACAAAACAAAAGCTTGTCACTGAAATTGTCTTGGGCAAGTAGTGCCGCTGGGGCAATGCCAGCGAGTGAGCCCCAACTGGCTGCCGTTGCTAACTTAGAGATAAAGTCACGTCTTTGCATTGATCTATCTCCTATTCATAAAGGTAGTCGTAGTGAGACAACATATAGGTCAAGACAGTAACCCAAGCTCGTTTTGCAAAGCTAGTATCAACTCCCCCAACTTGCCGAAGATAATTGGTCGCTTCAGGCGATGCTAAGATGAAACTTATTCCATTTTCTAGCGTAGTAATCTTTGTCGGAGGATCTAAAATAGGCAGGCCGACGCCAATTTGATAGTCACTGATGATGCAAGTCAACTCGCCATAGCTAACATTGGTGTTGCTTTGACTGTTTGACCCAGTGCGAGCTTCATTCCAGCTGGCTGCGAACAACTCATAGGCTTGACTGACCTCCCAACTATCGATGGCAAATTCCTTGCCATGAAGTAACTTATAAAGATCAACGATTTTTGTGTGTATGGCTGTTGTTTTAAGAGAAGTAGAATCTAGCGAGCTAACAGCACGCTCCACGCCAACGCTGAATACAACGGATTCTAGTGATGGGTCTTCGCCAACTCGGACTCCGCGCACCACTGCGGTGATTTCAAACTCACCTGCCATTGATGGGGTGTATGGAAAAATAAGCTTAGCACCAGAACACTTCGCATTTACATTAGTAGAGCTATAATTCGCGCAAACACCAAGAACCGTGTTGGCCGGAGAAGCTTCGATTGATGTAGTTACCCCGTTGGGCAACCGCAAATCCAAGCGGTCGATTTCAAGGAAGGAGCGACCCTCACTCTGTTGGGTTTCGAAATTCCAAATGGAAGCCGTAAAATCAGCAGAGACATAGAGATTTCTAGGGGTGGTGTCCATTGTCAGCTTCACAGACCCTTGACTCTGAGTCGCTACATTCTGAACAACTGTTGCGATGGAATACTGGGCCGCCTTCTCTGTTAAAGGGGTCGTGTCGCCCGCTATACCATTGAACAATTTGCGGTTGCCATCATTCAGTCCAAATTCACGCAAAACAATTGGGCATGAAGATTCGGTCGCATGCAACATGGCAACCTCACTCATTAACGCGGTGATTTCGTAGCTGCGCTTGGTAATGGCTTCGGAGTCTATACCACCGTAGTAAACAGCATAATCATTGCTGAGTACGTCGGACTCTCGATTGAGTTGAAAATCATAACGCCGACCCCATTTGTAACCAGTCAAGCTCGTGGTTTTTCGTATTAACTGTTCAGGGGTAAGCAAACGCTCACTGCCGAGATTTGCAATGTCATGGGCCTCAGCTTCTACTGCGTCGAGCTCAGTTTCATTGACACTGCTCGCACGAAACCAAGGAGACATGACCAAATCGAGAAGCACTTCTTTAAGGTTCATGCCGGTGGTTGAAAAGCTATTGGCAATCTCCTCAATAGTCGCTGTTTGAGCATCGTACGCCATCAGGTTAGCTTGGTAGTTGGCATCTGTCTGAATTTCAGGCTGTAGTAGGGGTTCTGTGCCGATGATTGACGGCCACCAAAATTTCACCGTGGCGCGGTCAAAGCCGGGCTGCTGGACAATATGCTGTGCTAACCATTGCATGCTGCTACTGTTATCTGTTGCTTCCTGGCCAAACAAACCAGGAGTTCGCATGTCTCGATACCAAGAGTCACCTGCCTGAAATAAGGGGTTTCCCTTATCAAACTTATAAAAAAAATCCAGAGAGTCGTAGCCATTAATACGGTAGATGCCTTCTTCGCTGTAGTTCTGAAAAGCGCCGGCAACGGGGTCCAGATTTGAATGACAAACCGTGCAATTTTGGTTAAACATAGTTGGGTTATTGGTATCAGCCAAGGCTGCAGCATCAGTTGTCCTTGGCGCTGAACGTTCGATATCGATGTCTAGGAAGTGCAGGAAAGTCCATCGGGCTCTGGCACGATTACGATTCGTGGCTGTAGTGGGATAGCGGATTAAAAATGCCTGAGTGTTCAGAACTCCAGCGTGAGGAAACTTCCAACTCAGCGATCCTGGATCAATAAGTCTGCGGGCTCCAATTTCACTATCATATTCAAATAGAGTTTCACGGCTGTACGAATAATAGCGATCCAGGGTGACCGGTTGGAATTCGCCATAATCCTCTGGGTTTTCAAAACTGCCAGTGGCATCCATTGCGAATGCCGCATAGGGATTGGTCATCATGTAATCGGCAGTTAGAATTTCACTGTAGGGGCGCTCGTTCTCAACCACATAAGCGATCAATTCCAGTGGTGATTCTTTTATCCCTCTAATGACACCTAATTGAAACTGAAACTCTGCGGGATCAAAATCTTTTCCCGCCTCAAATGCGCCTAGTTTAAAGTCTGCTAGGGTATTAGTGTAATTTGGGAAAATGCCCCTACCATCCAGAAAGTTACCCACGAGCCCGGCTCTCACAAGTAATCTGTCATTCGAGCCGTCTAACAAGAACTCATGAAAGTTCTCACCTTGCATCATGGCCCTTATGGTAGAACGAAGAGCTGCCTCGTCTGCCCCTTCCACAGCAGCATATTCCGCTTCGGTAGGGGCGCGCCCCGCTATTACGATAGCTGCACGCCGCAAAGTTTTTTGTGGTGAGAGCAGCTCTACCCCCGTAAAAAAATTAACGTCAGAGCTTGCTGTGCCAGTGCCTCCATTAATGAGAACATCCAGCAAACTCTGCAGATTATTGTAATCTGTACCTCCAACGGCTAGCTGGCGACCTCCGCCATGGGCTGTGTTGCCACTCGCCTTGGCTAGTATATAGTCTAGGGCGTCGTTGCGGGATGTGGTGAGAAGCTTAATAGCGGCTAAATTAGTGACGGCAGATGTGCCGCTGCTGCGCTCAAACTGCAAGCCGGTAGAATCTGCAATTCCACCTTCTACATGACAGGCAATACAGCGACTCTGCACGATAGGAGACTCGACTTGAGTAGTAAATAGCTCCTGGGCTGAGAGTCCTTTGTTAAGCGTCACTCTAAATTGTAACGGGTTGCCATTGAAATAGAGCTCGCCCGGGGCGGCAGAAGTATCATAAGCCATATAGACAAACACGCTAACCGCGCCACTATCTGATGTCACGGCAGGATTGCTCAAAAGAGTGAACACACCGTCTGCGGAGAGGGTCTCTGTGTTTCTGAAAGCGCCATAGCTGGCTGCCCCGCCAAGGCCTGCTACAGTGCCGTCAAAAGGTATCCACTCATCTGCCCCTATACGGGCAAAGGCTGCACCACCGACAATGGCTAATACATAACTAGTACCTGAAGAGCCGATGTGGTTTTGCTGCGGTTCGATTCTCAGCTGAACTGCCACGTCATGAGTGTTTTGAAAGCTGCTGGAGTAAACATTTCCTCCCCGCAGGCTTGAGCCACCAAAGAATTGCGCGGAAGTTGTGGTCCCCGACAAGGTGGAAGGCGCACCAAGAACGGGCAAATCTTGTGCCAAGGCGGAAAATGTGAATCCGATGCCTAAAAAGAAAATCGCACAGCGGCGGGTGAAACTTGATTCGGTTTTAGCAATAAGAATCGCTTTGAGAGCAAGAAGTTGCACAAGTTCGGCCTTTCTCAACGCACTAAGCGTGAGATCTAAAATAACAATCGAGCAAGACTACCACAGGCCCGCCTGGAAAAAAGAGGAAAAAGGAGGGGAAAAGGAGGGGAAAAGGGGACAGATTTATTTTTTCGGGCGACCTTGTCCACGTGTCTCTATTCTTAGCCCTGTTCTACGCTCGATCTATTCTACAAAAAGTGCGGAGCCAGTAAGCTGATTTCTTGCTATTGCTGTTTGAATCATCGCCGTCGAAGAGTCGTCCCTACGGAAATAAATCTGTCCCCTTTTCTTGTCAGTACTTTTCGATCAGATCCGCCCTGAACGTAACCCCAAGGCCCGGGCCCTGAGGCACTTTAATTTGGCCGTCCGCTTCCAGGACGGGGGGGTTCTCGAAGACCTGCCAGCCCTCGAAGATATCCGCGTGCGGCGGTTCGTGGATGAATTCTGTTATCGGGGCGTTTGGCATGGACGCGATAAGGTGGATTCCGCAGATATTGACTAATCGGCGTTCAAACGGCGCCGAGTGCGGCGAGACTTGTCTGTTGTACGCCGCCGCGAGGGTCCCGACAGTGCGGGACATTAAGGGCCCTATATCACCTATCTCCGGCATGAGAACGTCGAAACAGCCCTGCTCAAGAAGCCACCTGAACTCATGGATACCCCAATTTGCTTCGGCGCCGGCCATCGGCATAGAGAGTAGCCGGTTGAGCTCCGCCAACCGCTCGTAGTCATAGCGGGGCAGTGGCTCCTCGAACCAATATACATTGAGTCGCTGGTACTCCATCGCCGTGTCATAGGCACGCTTAAAGTTCCACAGTGTCGGATCCTCCCCATTGGCGTCTGCGTCGCCTGGTGCCTTGTTGCCGTCGCAAAGGATGTGGAAATCATCGCCCACCGCCTCCCGAACCAACTCCACGACGCGGATATCCTCCGCCATCGTCCTGAACCCAGAACGCAATTTGATGGCGCGCCAGCCGTCCTCTTTGAGTCCAATGGCGATTTCGACCCGGTCCTCCACAGTGCCGATGCCCCACATGGCCGCGTATGGCAGGACTCGGTCGCGCCCACCGCCCCACAGCTTATAGAGTGGTAAATCCGTTGCTTTGCCCAGCAGATCCCAAAGCGCGATCTCTACCGAGGCACCCCATCTGCGCTGCGGGCGGTATAGCGCCTTGGCATGCTCATTGATATCGAAAGGATCTTTGCCGACGAGCAGTTGTTTCACGGCCTCTATGTTCTCTGGTGGAATTCCGGGACCGATGCCCACTAGGCCTTGATCCGTGTGAACTTCAGTCACAGTGAAATTGCCAATCTGAACGTGTAGCCCTCCGAGGGGGGTATCGACGCGTCGGGCAAGGATGCCCTTGTCTTCGATCAGCTTGATCTTGATTAAACGTATATCAGTGATCTTTAGGCGCGCCGCCTGCGCAGCCATCGCAGCCTGCGGCAGCATCAATGGCATCGTCACAAGGCCGGGCAACTTGGTTAAGAAATCTCGTCTGTGCATCGCGGCTTCCTGTTTGTAGTCAAATTAGTAGAATTACCATATGATTTTTATTGCTTTTTTTCAACTCCAACTGTAATCCCGGTATCTACAAGTTAACTCTCTAAATCCTCGAATATTTACTACATACCATATCTATATTGCCACTGCCTTTTCCCAAGACACAAAAGCTCATAGTCGGAAATAGCGATAGTTCTCCGCAGAAACCAAATGTCTGCCCAGGTTAAATAAGTTATACACAGCAGCATGAGCTCCCAAAAAGCGTTGTGCCTGATGCATCGAATTGAACCTATGCATGCCACGATGTGACATCAAATCTTCGATATCACGATGACTGAAGTTGAATCTATGGTAAAGCCAAACGGCGTGTTGGATGATTTCAGGTGGGAAACGATGTCTTTTGTATATGGATTTTGATGATTTCATGGCACGGTTATCTTTTGTGGCCAGTTAACTTGTCGATACCGTTGATGCTGTTGTCCTTGCTAGTTTTTTACGTATTACAAGTGGCACTTTCTTTGATTGGCGAAACAGTTATTGCCGTCGCAGGTCACGCGTAATTTATGTATGGGATAAAACCAAGCTAGTGCGCTGGTAGGTAAGACTAATGGGCACTAACCCTTTAGGAGCTGGCTTGTGTTGAAGTGGCCAAATTCACTATGCCACTAAACTAAATGGCTCTTAACTCAAGGGATAGGTTACTAATGCGCGGCCCCATTTATCAATCCACAAAAAACAACTCGTTAACTCTAGCCGTTTGTCGAAATGGCAATAATGGTGCCCACCCACAGCATCAAGTAGGGTGTGAATAATAATAGTGCCACACCCGATCGGCCTTTTTTGATGCATACCGCTCCCAGCAACATACCCACGGGGAATAAAATTGGAATGTAATACAAAGATGGATATCCTCCAACGAATAAGCAGATGGGTACTGCAAAGACAGCCTAAAGGTACGCCCACTTCACCTTGCCAGTTCGAACAGCATAGGGAAACAGAATCACACTCACAATTGTGACGCCATACAGTAAAAATAGTACGACTGCCTGCATAAGTGGCCTGGTATTGAATTATTTGATATTGCCGCTTTTGCTTTGCAATAAACTGAGGCTAGCACTAGGCCACTTACTAAGTATTGAATTAACGGAGTTAGATACCGATCGGTAATAAACCAAGACAGTAGAGGCCTAACTATCATAGGCGTTGTTGCCGTCTTGGGCTGTGCCTGTGAGACGTTCTAGATTGCTATTAGGGCGATATATGACCGGTGTCGAGCAAGACATTGTGTATTGTGCGAGAGGCTGGTGTTGGACAGAAACAGTTACAGTCTCCAATCACAACTCAGAGCCTTGATTGCTCTACCTCATAGCCCATTTGTCTCAGGTTCGAACTTGGTGGGCCCACCATCTCCTTCGCTAAGATCAGTCGTGCTAAGCCCACAGGACTATTCCGGCTACGACGCAGGGGTTCTTGTTGCGCGCGCACAAAGCTGGGCATCGACGTGCTCAGCTTGTGTTAACTACCACTAAAACTAAGGTATTTTTACTCTGACCCCATTTATAACCCCATTTAAAGAGGCCTCACTCAATAATCGCCTGCTGCACGGCATTCTCAAAATCATCTTGCGCCGCCCTGAAGGGTTGCTGGAGCATAATGACTGCCGTTAGCTCTTCTTCCGGATCCGTGTAGGAGCGTGTGCCGAAGGCACCACCCCAGCCAAAGGCACCTGCGCTGCGTCGTGCATTGGATACTATGGGATCTTCTACCACGGCCACGGTATAGCCAAATCCCTGCCCTTTGACATCCAATCTTATTCCTTTGTAAAGGTCACCCGACTGATTACTGCCCATCATGCGCACGGTGCGTGGGCTTAATAGACGGTTGCCGAATAGCTCGCCACCGTTGGCCAGCATCTGCTCGAAACGTAGGTAGTCTCCAGCGGTGCTATTGAGGCCATAGGAACCCGAGAAGTAGCTAGTATCCGGCACATCGAAGAAGCGCGACATGTCTCGGTCGACGATAACTACTCTGCGCTCGGCGTATTCCTGCGGGACATTCCACCACGTGTTGTTCATGCCAAGGGGTTCGAAAATACGCTGTTGTACGAACTCGGGAAAGGTCTGACCGGATTCGATCTCGATTATTCG
Organism: Pseudohongiellaceae bacterium; assembly: GCA_047617585.1. Classification (GTDB taxonomy): domain Bacteria; phylum Pseudomonadota; class Gammaproteobacteria; order Pseudomonadales; family Pseudohongiellaceae; genus UBA9145. Next base: position 9,179 of record JBLGBD010000012.1, read on the forward strand.
GGCGATCACGTCCAGGGCTGTGGCACCACTGTACTGCCAGCGGGTGCCGGGCTGAAAATCCAGCACGTAATCACCATACTTGGGCACAGTGTTTGCCAGCGTAGCGCCCGGGCCACGGTCTGCAGGTGTGGAGAGTACGCTACCGAGACCCCCGCTAGCCAAGCCTGAGGTATGCGTGAGTATGTCATGAACGGTGATTTCTCGGTGTGCAGGTACCAGTCGGTATTCCGGTAAATTGTCAGAGTCCGCGCGCAGTGGGCTGATGTTCTCAGCAAAGGGCTCCGCCAGCACCGCTACCTGCATGTCCTCAAATTCTGGGATCCACTTTGACACCGGATCGGTGGGCCTAATCAAGCCTTCTTCGATCATCATCATGGCGGCGACCCCAAGCACCGGCTTGGTGGAACTCATCATGATAAAGACGCTGTCATCGGTCATGGGCCGGTTAGCAGGAACGTCCATCACGCCGTGGGCCTGAAAATGTACAAGCTTTCCGCGCCTGGCCACGGCAGTTACCGCACCCTGGATGTTGCCGGCGTCAATATGCCGCTGCATGGCTTGGTTGATACGCTCCAGCCGTTCGCTGGACATGCCCACTTCCTCGGCACTTGAGGCCCAAGGTATATCTTGGGCCGAGGCGACGCTTACTGCCAATGCCGTAAACAGGGGAACAAACACTAAAGAGAGGGTTTTCAGGGCGTTTTGTTTCATATTCAGCTCGCTTAGAATTTTTATTAATGGTTGAGGCTTGGCTTAGAGATTACCTCAATTCCCGGCAAAATGGGACCGCATGTAGAAGATGACAGGCCCCTGATAAAAAGCACATCTGAGAGTGAGTGTTTTTGGCATGACTTGGCTTAAATGGAGGGCCAATTATGAAGAAAGCGCTATTCGGTAAAACAGATTTTTACAGCAACAGGATAGGGCCTGCGGTGTCCGATATTGGCCGAAAGCTAGTGCTAGCTGACACGTTTTTTCGCTGGCAGAAAAACTACGACGCTATGGTGCCTCATCAGGCCGGCAAGCTGAAGCAACTCAGAGCTGAAAATGAGCGGCTTAAAAACTCGCGGCTGACTTGAGTTTGGACAAAACGATGCTGCAGGATCCCAATTCACGAAAGAGGTAGGCACATTGACGAGAAGCCATGCGCCACCATCTGTCTGTTATCCGACTTTGGCTGACAGTGAATTTTCATCCTAACGTACGTTGTTTGTTTTTTTTCTACAGCGTTTCCCCACATATTCTCAGTAAGATTCGGTTCACAGGAGTCACGAAGAATCACGCCAATTTGGCCGCCAATGGAGCGATTGGCTTAGTTTTAGAATCAAATTAAGAGGTAATTCCAGTTAATCCATGGTATCAGCTAGACAGCATGATGATTCACTAAGCCTGTGAAAAAATTGAAAGGTGTTAAAGCCAGATATACAAAGCCAAAATAAGGTTTAGCGTAGCTAAGCCGCACCAGTTACGATAGTGTTGGCTGCGGTTATATTCAAGCTTTTCGAATTTCATCACAAATCTCAGCATTTTTTGCATGATTCAAGGTTAAATAAGAATGAAGATATTTACTATGCGCCCCTCGTTTCATGGTTATTCATACAGTGTTATCGTGCAGTGGTATTATGAGCGCGCTTGGAACACCATGACTGGCGCTAAGCGTGCAATTGTTGCCAGAACGGTAGATTTGTACCTCTCAGAGGTTGCAGAGGAATACCGAACTATTCGTTTCAATATTCCACTAAATCACGAGGATGCCGACGAGTTTCTTGCCTGCAATAAGAAGAACATCAAAATTATTGATGACTTTTTTGCTGATAATTCAATAAGAAGCAAACACTTTCGCGATTGTCTTGAAATTTTTGTCGCAAGGGCGATAGATGAAATCTTCGAAACTGATATTTGCGACATTTTGCGTCAGCGTATGTTTCCCGAGCAAGTTAGTCCCCAAACACAAGAAGAACTGGATATGCTGTTGGCTGAAACAAATTCTTCATACACAGATGCAGTAAACGAATGCGTGCGAGTTTTTAGAAATGGTTTGGCAGACGACAGCGAAGAAGTACTTGAAATTCTTGAGAGTAAATTGCTTACGGCGCGTGCAAATTTGGATAAGAATGTTGGCGCGATTGAATCAGAATTGAATCGCCGCAAGGGTAAGTAAAATTCTAGTTCATATCGATCTGCTATCGGAGATTTCACCTACACAGCCAACAATTGAGCCTGCTGCTGAAGTTCAGCATCTGTTGAGATCTATAGCCTAGTTTGTCGAATCAAAGTATTTTGATTAATTAGGATTCTTACTTACACGACCAACAGACAAGTATAGGCGCTATCACTGATGTGATTGAATCCCACGACACTAATACGACTTACAAATCGTCCGTAAATCCAGACCTGGCAATAATAGTAGGCGCTGCCGCCAATGCCGCTTACATAGATTTTGATACACACCAGCGGCCTTCGCCTTCAAAACTGTCTGTTACCCGTCCTTGGCACCATGTCAAGATAGTCAAAAACACAAAAAGACTAATTAGTTAAGTTGTTAAATTATAGGTGTCCCTTAGTTTCTAGGTGGCCCTTAGTTTCGGTTATTGCCCGCCGGTTTCACTATCTCTCAATCCGTTTGTCCCAAACCTGAGTTCTAGCCAGCCTATACTTTGCTTTTCTTTCTTCCCGCGCCCCAAAATAAGGCCTAAACTCGCAAATACACCAATTTAGGTCATTGATGTTCGCTCTTTGCTTTGCCAGCCAACTCACGCAACCCACAAACGCTAGTTGATGTTATATTTCAGCTACATGGCGTAGTTTTTGCTCCACTTACACTCAGTGATCGCCGACAATAAGCAGGGTCTTGATCAAACAGCAACTATAAGGAGTTTACCTTTGACAACTAAAGAGCTCACTCGTCGAGAATTCTTGCGAGCCACCTCGGAAAATGCGCGCTATTCGTTACTTATAATGTCTGCTCCGTCCTTATTACTTGCGGGCCAACAGGCTCATGGAGCAATGCTCGCAGGCGAGGAATTTGCAACCTTGAATGGGATCGAAGCAACAGAATTTGCGGCAATCGCCGCTAGAATTATTCCCACTGACGACACCCCAGGTGCTACCGAAGCAGGCGTCATCTATTTCATGGACAACGTATTGAGTAGCAGCCGGGCAGAGCTGCTGCCTGATTTGCGGGCAGGCCTTTTAGAATTGCAGCAATCTGCAAACAGCAAATACGGCAACCCGCTGTTCAGCGCCCTATCGGCAGATCAGCAAGATTCCCTATTACGCGATATCGAACAGACGGCATTTTTTGATGCTGTCCATTACCTAACAATAGCAGGCATGTTTGCCTCTCCGGCCCTTGGTGGTAACCGCGATCGTGTCGGCTGGAGCCTTATGGGTTTCGAAAATCAACACGCTTGGGTGGCGCCCTATGGCTACTACGATGCGCAACAAATGGAATTGGAGAAGTAACTATGGCACAGGCGACATTCCCGACGCGGCAAGAAGTTGATTTTGTAATAGTAGGCTCTGGCTCTGCCGGTGGAATTATGGCGCGCGAATTGTCTATGGCGGGTTTTTCTACCGTGGTGCTGGAGCAGGGCCCGTATCTGAGGCCTTCAGATTTCACCCATGATGAATGGGCAGTCACGCAAAATGAAGAACTAGCTTGGGGACCGCGCAAAGGCCACCCCCAAACTTTTCGCCGCTATGAGCATGAAAAGGCAGTACTCTCAGATCGAGCAAATTTGGGTTATGCCCATAATGTCGGTGGCAGTAGCGTTCATTACTCTGGCAACTTTTGGCGCCTTCGTCCCATTGATTTCATGGAACGATCCGTTCGAGGTGAAATCTCCGGCTCAACTTTTGCCGATTGGCCAATTTCTTACGAGGAGTTAGAGCCTTACTATACAAAGGTTGAATGGGATATTGGCATGTCTGGTCTTGCAGGACCCTGGGATCCGCCTCGCTCCCGTGATTATCCGTTACCGCCAATGCCACCCAAAGCCTCTGGAGTGCTGTTAGAGCAGGCTGCCAAAAAGCTTGGTTGGACCGCCTATCCACAGCCACATGCCATTCTTTCCAAAGCATTTAATGGCCGCCCGGGCTGCATCCACTGCGGTTTTTGCAACGGATTTGGCTGTGAAGTTGGGGCCAAGTCATCAACAGCCGAAGCTATGATTCCTCAAGCCTTAGAATCTGGCAACTGCGAACTGCGCACAGGTTGCACAGTGTCTAGGGTTGAAACCAACAGCGCCGGCCGTGTGACCGAGGTAGTCTACTGGGAACAAGATGGCACAGAACAGTCGCAACGCGCGAAAGCAGTTGTGCTCTGCGCTAACGGCGCTGAAACCCCACGCCTGTTACTACTCTCGGAATCCAGCCGCTCGCCAGATGGCCTAGCCAACAGCAGTGGCATGGTGGGCAAAAACCTGATGTTTAACGGCGGCTCTAATACTGCCGGGTTATTTGAACATCCAATCAATGCCCACAAGAGCGTTCCAACCACTCGGGTCATTCACGATTTTTACAGTATCGATCCAAGCCTTGGATTCTACGGCGGGGGCGGCATCGACGCTCGCCACTTGAGCCGAGGTCTGCCCATGTCATTGGCTTTGCAGGGTACCCGCTTCAGTGGTTTACGCTGGGGCAGTCAATTCAAAAAGGACATCGCCAAAGACTTCACCCACGCTTGTTCTTTCAACGGACACACAACCACCATTCCAATGAGCAGCAACAATGTAAGCTTAGATCCCGACGTAAAAGACAAGTGGGGACGGCCTGCGCTGCGAACTACCTTTATGAATCATGCTGACGATTTCGCCACCATGAAATTCTTTATGGAGCGATCAGAAGAGTTAATGGCAGCAGCTGGCGCGATTGAAATAAAAAGTAGCTACGACGCAGAGGGGCAAACCGGTGGCGTGCATTTATTGGGTACCTGCCGAATGGGCGACAACCCAGAGAATTCTGTTGTCGATCGTTACAACCGCGCCCATGACGTGCCCAATTTGTTCATGGTTGACGGCAGCTCTTTGGTGACGTCTGGCAGAGGGCAACCCACCATGACTATTATGGCCCTAGCTTTCCGTGCGGCAGACAATGTGATTAAGGCGGCCCGGCGCGGAGACATATAAATATAAAATGTGAAAAGAACAAGCAGAGGTCAAATTTCATTTTTACGCTGAAAACTGACCTCTGTGCTTTAGCTAAGTTTTTCTTAGCTAAAAACCTGCCTTCATCTCAGAGCTAAACATCAGCTTGAGATTAAGGCTAGAAACTTAGTTCTCGATTACATCCAAAGCTGGCCAGACACTGCTTTGAGGCAGGGCGAATTTTTAAGCGAACCGGCCCTGCTTTTTAGCCGATAATTCAGGCAAAGGGTTTCGGCTTTGCCTAAAAACAAAGCTTAGATTATTTCCGTGCCGCTATCGCTTCGATCTCGATAAACATAAGAGGCTGACTCAGTCTCGCAATCTGAAACGCAGAGCGGGCTGGCAGATTCGGCTGTTCAGCGGTTCCAAAGAACTCAACATAGCCTTCCATAAATCCGTCACGGTCCATAATGTTCTCTTTGGCAGGGTCACCTACTAAGAAAACAGTCAACTTGATAATGTCGCCTAAATCCAAGCCTTTGCCTTCAAGGTTTGCTTTTATACGATTCATCGCGCTTATGGTTTGAGCTTTGGTATCCCCGTAATACGCCGGATTTCCAACACCAGCCGATGCATCGGCGACCAGGGGGGTAGCTCCGCTCAGAAAGACAAGTCCTGTATCGGCAGTAACCTCAACAGCCTCTGAAATAGGAAACGTTGAACCATCCGGCAGCGGGTAACGAGTAACATCCGCGTAACTGAGGCTGGCTCCGAAGGCTGTTAAAACCAATACAATAAGAGTCTTGGTAGAGAGTCTATTGAAAAAATTCCCGGTAAAGGATGTCGACATACTATTCTCCATGATTTTCGATTAACTGAATAAGGCGCTAAGCCAAGTGTAATCAGATTATAGCGCCAAAGTATTGTATCAAGGATTAACGGGGTCAGAATAGTTTGATTTTTTACTTGCCTTTGATTTGAACATCGCAGACGAACTCCAATCCATATCCTGAAATGGCATCCTAGGGGACACTGATGGCATCCTAGGGGACACTGATAAAATAATAAGTTAACACCGTGAATTGCTAAATAATGCATTTTGCAACATTGTTGAACTATGGCTGCAAGCTAAGACGCTGCGATCTGTAAGAGTAGGAACATCAAGAATTGGCTACCCTATTATCTTCTCAGTGTCCCCTTGGGTTTCTCTCGTTTTTCTATTACTGTGCCTGTGCGGCTTTCTAGGTTCCTATAGGGGTCGCAGATGACCGTTGCCGGCTAGGTCATTGTGAATTGTGCGAGAGCTAGGCACGCTTTGATAGAGATGAAAATCGCTTAAGTTATTATCTTATCAGTGTCCCCTGCACCCCCCTGCACCCAAAAACAGGGGGAAGACCAATTAGTCAAGTTATTAAATTATAGGTGTCCCCTAGTTTCCCCTAGTTTGTATTGTGCGAGAGCTAGGCACGCTTTGATAGAGATGAAAACCTCTTAAGTTATTATTTTATCAGTGTCCCCTGCACCAAAAACAGGGGGAAGACCAATTAGTTAAGTTATTAAATTATAGGTGTCCCCTAGTTTCCTAGTTTCCCCTAGTTCCCCAGATACGTATAACTTCCAAGCGCGGCCTCGTAGAAATCGGAAAGCTTCACTCCTTCACGAGAGCCCATGTTGCCTGCCGCGACTTCTTTATCAATTAGGGCTTTAACCCCGGCGGCCATGGCCGGTGGGTTGTACTGCATAACCCCTAGTACCTGTGACGCTGTCGAGCCCGGCACATATTCTTCAATGTAGAATCCGCCAGGTTCTTGGGTGTCGCAAAAGACATGAACCTCGTTAACCCGGCCGAACAGATTGTGAGTATCACCCATTACATCTTGATAGGCCCCGGTGAGAAACATGCCTATATAGTAAGGCTCCCCTGCTATTAATTGATGCAGGGGCAAGGTTGAGTTCTTGGCGTGAGCACCGATAAAATCAACAATCCGCCCGTCGCTGTCACAGGTGATATCAGCCAGGGTGCAGTTCTGGGTCGGTTCTTCATTCAATCGAGCGATGGGCACCAAGGGCAGAATCTGTTGAATTGCCCAGATGTCTGCCGCTGATTGAAACAACGAAAAATTGCACAGATATTGTGACGTGGTGGTTGATTGCAGCTCCAGAAGATCTTCCGAGCCACGCTCATCGGGCTCGAGCTCCCGCGCTATGGCATTCATTATGCGCCAGTGTAAAGTTTCCGACCGCGCCAACTCTTCAAGGCCGAGAATCCCCAGCTTAAATGCGCTTAAAATATCGGCCAGCAGCAGTGACGCATCGTTATAGATATCTTGGTGGTTTTTCTTATCGCCCAAGCTAGCTAGCAGACTGTGCATGTTAGTAACCAAAATATGTTCGTCTTCTACCGGTTCAGTAGAAACTGGGTTTGCGCCGTTTGAAACTTCACCAATAGCCTGCATAACAACACAGGAATGATGAGCGGTGATTGCGCGCCCACTCTCACTGACAAGCGTTGGATGAGGCACCTCTTCGACATCGCAGATCTGTTTAATTTCAAACACCACACCGGAGGCATAATCCGCCATTGTGTAGTTCATCGACGAATGCTTCTGTGACTGGCTGCCGTCATAATCCACTGCAAGGCCGCCGCCGATGTCCAAGTACCGCAATGGCACATCCCGCTTGTACAAACGCGCATAGACACGGGCAGCTTCCTGCACCGCTTCTTTGACATAACGAATATCCGAAAGCTGACTGCCCACATGAAAGTGCAGCAAGCAAATACAGTCGCCGAAACCGCGCTCACGAATCAAACTGATAGCGTTTAGAATAGCCGATATGGTCAGGCCGAACTTCGCGCCGCCCCCGCTAGACTCGCTCCATCGGCCCTCGGTTTTAACCCGCATTTTTATGCGCAAACCAATGAGCGGGCGAACGTTCATTTCTGTTGCCAGCCGCAGCAGGGTCTCTATTTCACTAAACTTTTCGATAACGACCACCACCTGGCGGTGGAGTTTGCGCCCAAGCAAAGCCAAGCGCATGTAGTCTTCATCCTTATAGCCGTTGCACACAATCAGCGACTCCAAGGTTGTGTTGCACGACAGCACGGCCATAAGCTCCGGCTTTGAGCCTGCTTCTAAGCCATAGTGATAGGGCCGCCCCGCTTCGACAACTTCGTCCACGACCTCGCGCATTTGATTCACTTTAATCGGGAACACGCCGCGATAGGGCGCGGTATATTCATAGGTTTTGATCGCCTCGTTAAAGGTTTCATTAATCTGGCGAACCCGGTTTCGCAAGATGTCGTGGAAGCGCATAACAACGGGAAATTGAATGTTTTTTTCCTGCAGCTCTTCCACTACGTCTTGCAAAGCGATAGGAAATTCACGCTTACCAACATCAGGCAGAACCCGCAGCTTGCCGTCTTCGCTCACGCCAAAATAGCCATCACCCCAATAGGGAATGCCATACAACTCTTCTGCATCTTTTATTGTCCAGTTACTCATGAGCTAAATCCTTTGCGCGATGTGCTGCTGCCAGCAAATAAAGAAATTCCAATGCCAAGGTTGCGCCGGCTAGCGCCGTGACTTCGGCATGGTCATAGGCCGGTGCAACCTCTACTACGTCAAAACCGCAAATCGATAACCCAGCCAACCCGCGCACAATCTGCAGCGCACGATCAGAACTAAGACCTCCAACCACAGGGGTACCTGTACCCGGCGCGTAAGCCGGGTCTAAACAGTCAATATCGAAACTCAAATAGGCTTTGGCATCGCCTACTCGCTCAGCCACCCGAGCAACACACGCTGCCGCTGAATGCTCATTTACCCAAGCTGCATCCATCACCTCAAAAGGATGTGATCCAGCGCCATAAGCGGTGCGTATGCCTATCTGGATCGATCGGTCAGCAACCAGCAGCCCTTCGTCGAGCGCCCGTTTAAACATAGTGCCGTGGTCGAATTCTCCGCCCTCGCCATAGGTGTCAGTGTGGGCATCAAAATGGATAAGCGCGAGTGGTCCGTGCTTTTGAACGTGAGCACGCAATAGCGGCAATGATATGTAGTGGTCGCCGCCCAAGGTGATCAGGTGCTTGCCTGCATTCACCACCTCAGCTGCCCTGCCTTGCAAGGCTTCGACAAAGGCGCGGGGATCCCCCACTGCTGGGTTTACATCGCCTAGATCAACGACATTTAAGTAGTGCGCAGCATCGAAATCCCAAGGCCAGCGGGACTCTTCCCACGCTAGGTTAGCCGAGGCTTGGCGAATCGCCGCCGGCCCAGACCGAGCCCCCGCACGCCCCGTGGTTGCTAGATCAAATGGCGCGCCAAGAATCATTGCTTGGGCCGCAGACGCTGCAATGTCATCGCAGGCTGGCCGGCGCAAAAAAGTCGCGCTGCCGGTGAATAGTGGAAGATCAGAAGCCATGGATATTTCCCGATGTGAAAAACTGGGCCACAAAAAAGAGCGCGAAGAATATAGGTTTTTGGGGAATAATCAAGATATTGGTTAGTCCCTGCCAATCTATTTAGTGACAGTTCATTCCGCGCTAAATTTGGAAAAGGCGGGATAGCGAGCTCCACTCGCAAAAACCTCGTCAACGCTGTTTAGATTGGCGCAGTCTGCTGCTGCAGTGCACTGGCGCGCCAAAGAAAACTGCGACAACGTTGTGGGTTTCCCCCAAACACAGACAAGGAAAATTAATCCACTTCAGTAAAGTAACATCAAACACGGCCAGACGTTGGAATACCATGCAACTTTCAACCAAACTCGACACATTGTTGCCAGATATTGTGACTGTTGCCGCCGCTTTCGCGGCTAACTGTGTCAGGGGGAGGTTTAGGAGTAATTACTCCTACAGCGTCAGGCGTGGACACCGCCGTGGACTATGGCATACTCTCGCGCCGGTCGTGCCTCGTCGGTGATTTTCTGTTTTTGTAAACGCAAGAGTGGATTGCCATGAATAACGCTACTGACCTGCTACTGGGGCCTATCACTCCCAGCGACGATTTGTTCGAAACGATTACTCGGGATTTAGAGGCTAAGGGCTATGTTTATCTGCCTTCAGCTTTACCGCAGAGCGTAACCGACAGCCTACTGGACTACCTAGGGCAGCTAGAGCACCAAAAATTCCATGAGGCTCGCACTGGTCGTGGCCGCGGTAAAATCCGCAATCGCTTTGTTCGGCGTGACCGCATTCACTGGATTGACGAAACCAACCCCGCTGCCGCTAGTTGGCTAGACTGGAGCCAGCAGCTGCAGGCGTACTTGAACCGGCATTTGTTTCTTGGCCTGTTTTCATTCGAATCCCATTTTTCTCACTATAGGGCTGGCGACTTCTACCGCAAACACCTCGATGCCTTTAAGGGTAAGTCCAATCGGGTATTGTCATTGGTGGTGTATCTCAATCGTGGCTGGGAGCCAGACCATGGCGGCGAGCTCGTGATCTATTCACCTGAAGATGGCTCGGACCTGGTCAAAGTGACTCCAGGGCTCGCTACTTTGGTGCTGTTTTTAAGCGAGGATTTCGAGCATGAAGTGTTGCCCACTAACCGAGACCGCTACACGGTGGCAGGTTGGTTTAGACGGCAAGGAAATCTGATAAAGGCTGTGATTTAGAAAGGCGGTTTTATTTGCTCTAGAGCGCCGCAGTGCTTAGTATTTTGGTCAAACCAATCTAGGCGCAGAACAAGCGCTGCATTAAACCAGCTTTAGCTCAGATTGAGCAGGTTGGCATCCCAGCCCCTAAGTTGCGATTCAAATCAATTTCAACGGTAATAAACCAGAAATATTAATCGCGAATTCCGACCCTTTCGCCCCACCAACCCACGCCTCATGCCTATTTCAGCCCATTGCAAAGCAGCCACGCCAACTGCCATTAATGGTATGATTGCCCTCTTGGTACTCAACACTTTGCATTCAATTGCTTAAAACAGGTTATCTAGCCCCATGGCCATTAAAATCGCTATCAGCCACAAGACTGTTTATCGCTTTGATCGTACCGTAAAGATCATGCCCCACCTTGTGCGGCTAAGGCCCGCGCCCCATTGCCGCACTCCAATCGAGAGCTATTCACTGAATGTGGAGCCGAAATCCCATTTCATTAATTGGCAGCAGGACCCGTTTTCTAACTACCTTGCGCGCTTAGTGTTCCCAGAACGCTCTAAGCTATTGTCATTTGGGGTTGAACTGGTTGCTGACATGACGGTGATCAACCCCTTCGATTTCTTTCTTGATGAAAGTGCGGAGAAGTTTCCATTTAGCTATGACCAAGCGGTCATGCACGATCTGGCGCCCTACTTGGCGATTACAGAGCGGGGCCCTGAGCTGATGGCGCTTATAAAGCGCATCGACAGAACCAGCGGCCCTACTATCAATTTCCTCACCCAGGTGAACAGTCTCGTGCAGCAGGAGCTGGGCTACCTGGTGCGTATGGAACCTGGGGTGCAAAACTGCGAAACCACTCTGACCCTAAAATCAGGCTCCTGCCGCGATTCGGCTTGGCTGCTGGTGCAATTGTTTCGCCATATGGGTTTAGCGGCGCGCTTCGTCTCTGGCTATCTGGTGCAACTGGTGTCTGATGTGAAGTCTCTCGATGGCCCTTCTGGCACCGCTGAAGATTTCACAGATCTGCACGCCTGGACCGAAGTCTACCTGCCAGGCGCCGGCTGGGTCGGGCTGGACCCTACTTCTGGCTTACTTGCAGCAGAAGGCCACATACCTCTAGCCTGCACTCCAGATCCGACCGCAGCGGCGCCAATAAGCGGCGCAACCGAGGTGTGTGAGGTGGAGTTTGAACACTCCAACGTGGTCACCCGCATCCATGAGGACCCTCGGGTCACCAAGCCCTACACCGAAGCCCAGTGGGGTCACATTGACAAGCTAGGCATGAAAATCGACAAGGAGCTTAAAAAACACAAAGTTAAGCTCACGATGGGCGGCGAGCCTACATTCGTTTCTATAGACGATATGGAAAGTCCCCAGTGGAACATCGCAGCCCTAGGGGATGACAAAAAAACCCTAGCCGAAGAACTGCTGCTTAAACTGAAAAAGGAATTTGGCCGCAGCGGCATCCTGCACTTTGGTCAGGGCAAGTGGTATCCCGGTGAGCCTATGCCGCGCTGGGCACTGGGTTTGTTTTGGCGCACAGACAAAAAACCGCTTTGGAAAAACACCAAGCTGCTGCTACAGCGCAGCCAACCGGGCAAGACCGAACCCGAAACTGCCAAGCTGTTTATTGAAACCCTCTGCGAAGAGCTTCACATCAAACCCAATCATGCTCTCCCCGGTTTTGAAGACAAGCTCCACTACATTGCTCGCGAAGGAACTCTACCGGCAAATGTGACGGTGGACGACAACAAAATAGCCGATCCTTTAGAGCGCGAAAGGCTGCGCAAAGTATTCGCAGGCGGGCTTGAACGCACTGTCGGCTATGCCTTGCCACTGGCCTGGATCGAAAACAAAGACCACGAAGGCTGGGGCAGCTGCCGCTGGCATTTTAAGCGCGAAGCAATGTTTCTAGTGCCCGGCGACTCTGCCATGGGTTACCGCCTACCGTTGGAGAGCATTCCATGGCAGGCGCCTGAGAAAACGCCGCTGGAGTTTCCAAAAGATCCTTTCGACAACACCGATGATCTAGCGCCGAAACCTAAGCAGGCCAAGGCAGCTGATGAGAGCACTGAAGCCACAATTTTCAAAACCGCCATGTGTGTCGAAGTGCGCGACGGCCGCCTGCATGTGTTTCTGCCGCCCATAAGTCGCATGTCTCACTATTTAGTATTGCTTGAGGCAATAGAAATAGTGGCTACCAAGCTCAGCTGCCCAATCATGTTCGAAGGCTATGAACCACCTCGCGATGATCGCATGCGCAAACTGATGATCACCCCAGACCCCGGGGTGATCGAAGTCAACGTGCACCCTGCCCGCGACTGGCCGGAAATTACCTCAATCATGCAAACTCTGAACGAGGCCGCCCGGTTGAACAGGCTAGGCACAGAGAAGTTCATGCTCGACGGCAAGCACACCGGAACCGGCGGCGGCAACCATGTCACCATGGGCGCAGCCAAAGCCGAAGACAGCCCGTTCCTGCGTCGCCCCGATCTTCTCGGCAGTCTGATTCGCTATTGGCAAAACCACCCCAGTTTGTCGTATCTGTTTTCTGGTCAGTTTATAGGCCCAACCAGTCAATCGCCGCGGGTTGATGAGGCACGTGATGACAATCTATACGAGTTAGAAATTGCTCTACAGCAGCTTGCCAACATTGAATCGCCGCAACCTTGGGTGGTAGACCGCATCCTGCGTAACTTCCTAGTGGACCTTACTGGCAACACTCACCGCGCTGAGTTCTGTGTGGATAAACTGTACTCACCAGACAGCGCAACTGGTCGCCTAGGCTTGGTGGAGTTTCGTAACTTCGAGATGCCTCCCCACTGGCAAATGGGCGCTCTTCAGGTGTTATTGCTGCGCAGCCTTGTGGCGCATTTTTGGCAGCACCCGTACACCAATCCGCTGATCAATTGGGGCACAGAACTGCACGATAGATTTATGCTGCCGCATTATGTCTGGCAAGACCTTGGCTGGGTTGTGGATGATCTCAAGCGCTCTGGCTATGAGTTTGAACTGGACTGGTTTTCACCCTTTCAAGAATTCAGATTTCCCCACCTCGGCACGCTGCATATTGCCGGCATTGAACTGGAGATAACCTCTGCGATAGAGCCATGGCATGTGCTGGGCGAGGAATCATCGGGTTCGGGCACCTCCCGCTATGTGGATTCGTCAGTTGAACGTCTCGAGGTGAAGGCCCGCAATTTAACCAGCAACCGTTTCATCATCACCTGTAATGGCCGCAAACTGCCGATGCAGTTTACCGGCAAAGAAGGCGAGTATGTTGCCGGCGTGCGTTACAAAGCGTGGGCACCCTATTCCGCGTTGCACCCTACTATCCCAGTGGATTCGCCATTAGTGTTTGATGTAGTAGATACCCACAACAGTCGCTCCCTTGGCGGCTGCACCTACCACGTGTCGCACCCCGGCGGGCGCAATTACAGCACCTTCCCGATCAATGCGAACGAGGCAGAGGCGCGCCGCGTTGCCCGCTTCTGGCACCATGGCCACAGCCAAGGCACGCAGGAGTTCCGCATTGATCCTCCGCACCCGTCACAGCCGGTGACGTTGGACCTGCGTTATAACACGCAGCCACAAAGCAAGAAGTGATTTAGTGAAATCGGGGTGGCCGGTAAACCTACCCCGATTTTGACTCAGGCTAAATAGCCCTAGCTGCCCAATTGGCCAAGCGTAAAACTAGATCCTGCTGGTTACCCACTTTACCGGCTTCAACCTATAGGTTAAATTCGAAGACTTAAGCTTAGCTCTGGCACAAATGATAAAAAAAATAAGAGCGGCCTTTGGCTATTACGAGCTTCAGCCGCTTACCCAGTGAGACTTTGTGGAGATTACTTACGTGAACCGACTTTCCAAAATCCCAAGCGTTGCCGCCTTAACTCTCAGCGTCTTTTTGAGCTCACATTCTTCTGCCCAAAACACAACAACCGCTGAAGGCGTGTTCACGCTTGAACAGGCCAGTGCCGGCGAAGTCACTTACAATGCCTCCTGCAAGACCTGCCACGACATAAAATTCTATCGCGACATTTGGTCATACTGGGAGCAGCGTTCACTTGAGGGTTTTTGGTCGAGGATAGTGTCCGAAATGCCGTCAGAAAACCCCGGCTCACTGTTGGACGAAGAATACACCAACATTGTTGCTTTTATACTTTCAGACCTAGGCTATCCGGCGGGAAATTCTGTTTTGGATCCGTATAATGGCATGGCTGAAATCACTATTGCGCCGCGCAAGTAAGCATTCGAAAGCCTCTGACAACAAAACTAGTTCCAGCTCACTGCTATACGGCTTTTCTGTCAATGCCACTCACTGGGGTCCAGTTTGTAATACTGCTTTAGCTGCTCATACAGTTCCTGATGATGCGCGGCCATCTCCTTTGGTCTTTCAAAAAACGTTTCAGTAGCAACAGCAAAAAACTCAGCCGGATTGGTTGCCCCATAGTGGTCTAGCAAACTTTGCTTGCCATGTAGCGCATCTCTCTGCAAGTCTTCAAACTCTTCACTAAAGACATGAGCCCAGCTTTTGTAAGCACCTGTGGTGCTCAATACAGGGGCTCCGTTGGTTGAACCCGACTCATGATCCAGCTGATGGGCGAATTCGTGCAGCACTACATTGTGGCCATCGGTCAAATTCATCACACCTTTCTCAACGTTGTCCCATGCCAGCACAACCTTACCCTGACTCCAAGACTCACCTAGCATGGCAATGTGATTGGTGGACACCAGCCCGAGCTCATTTGCCACTTCTCGGGTTGCGACAAAAGTAGAGGGGTAGACCAAAATGGAATTGAGATCTGGGTAGGGACTGCGGTTCTGATTCAAAACCAGCAAGCATGCCTGTGCTGCAACAGTCACTCGGATATCATCGTTAATAATTTGCCCGCCACAGCCATAGAATGTCTTATCAGCAAGAAACAGTTTGATAAGCAATTGCAGCTGCTCGCGCTCAGCCAGCGGTAGCTTGGCTATAAAAGGCAATCTATTTAAAAGTGTTTGTTGCCAAGCCCCAGTAAATGCCTGTTTTTTAATCTTAGTAAGGCGGAGACGCGGCCAGAATAAGACACGAAAAATGACTGCGACAACGATTAACAGCAGAACGAATAGAGCAAAAGTGGATTGGGTAGGCATGCGGCATCATAGCAATAGGCAGCCGAACAACACCATGAGTTTTACGCCAACTATCGGCACAAACCTGCGTGCCGGTAGCAGGGAATTTCAAGCAAGCGATCCGTGCCAGCTGTAGCTTTTAAGTAGTGATGATGAAAATGCCAAACTAACTGGTTAGGCTAAATGGCTGCGGCATAATTTTACTCTCTAACTTAACCCTCTGCGCAGGCCACACAGTGCGTTGCCTCGGGTAGAGCGTCCAAGCGCCCCGGACTAATTGCCTCGCCGCAGCTTGCACAGCTGCCGTAAACTCCAGCGTCAATTCTGCTCAAGGCCGCGCGAATTTCCTGAATTGAAGACTGGGTTTCCAGGCCGATCTCTTCAAGCACTTCATCATTTTCACGCTCGGTCGCCTGCTCGGCGGAATCCGCAGAATGGCTTTTGCTCATGTTTTTTTTAATATGAGCCAGCCGCTCTTCTAGTTCTGCCAGCTTCTTGCGAAGCTTAGTTTCTACATCTTGAAGTTTCATAGTAACCTCACAGTGGTTTGGTAAAATCACCCTGTTAACATCTTATACAGTTCGTCTTTAAGATGAACCCGACGCTTTTTGGCCTCTTCTTCTGTGTGAGTCGACACCGCCATGGTTTCTTTTTCCATGTTTTCAATATCGCTGGTTAACTCATGATACTCATCAAAGAGTTTACGAAAGTGGTTGTCACTCACTTTCAACTCATGGATTCGATCACGAAGCTGGGGGAATTCATGGTGCAAGTCATGGTGCTCTATAGTCATTTGTTAACTCCGTTTTACGTTAGTGCCAAGAACTAGAGTAACCGCCCTACGCAGCGTGATGATGATCTGTGTCATAGTCTCGCCTGTTTGTTCGGCAAAACGAGAAAGCCTCGTTGAATGGTTATGCTGGGCTGAGTCGATTCGTTTTAAACCCTTAAGGCAACCGCTTAACTAAAAACCTGCTAGCCCCGCAGTTAGACTGCTAAGCCCTGGCAAGAACTGGTTGTTTTGCTCATTCCGACCGGGCACGGGCGGCCTACTTGGGCCTCTACTGTGCAGGCATTGCGAGTTAAGCCGTCAACAGTAATGTGGCTGTTTGGTCATTCCCAGCCTGATCGCGCTCTAACATCAGCCATTCAATGGCTTGTAAACTTACAATCGCAGGCTCACAATACTCACTAATAAAGCGGGAATATTAAACCCTTTTGGCACACTCCATTGAAGGTGGGGTAGCATGATTTCTGCTCGATCTAGGCAACTTCTGGCGCTATCACTGTTACTGCTAGCTAACGTGGCTTTGGCACAAAGTTTTTGGGTTCCTGCTGGGACTAACGTTTACAACCCTCAGGCTGAAACCCTGACCCTACCCAATGTCTATGTGTTGCCTGACACCAATCAGGCACCCCCACAGCTGTTGTATAACGTAAATTTCAAATTCCAAGGCAATAACACCTTCGAATTGATATCTACGGCGCAAATCCCGCCTGAGCAGGAATGCACCCGAGCCGAGGTGTTTAATGCCATAGACCAGCTGCGGCTAGACCTAACGCTAGCGGAAGCTTATGGCCGTAAACGCAAACAACTAGCTAGTGCCAAAACACCTTAGAAACTCGGTTTCTCCCGCTGGCGTTCCTATCAACACCATCTCGCCATTGGCAGGCAGTTTGGAATCTGGACCAGGATTGGTCATGGTTTTTTCGTCGCTATCAATACCAATGACGCTGCAGCCTGTTTGGTGGCGGATGTTAGCTTCGGACAGTGTTTTGCCGGCCAGTTGAGTTGGCACCGGTATTTTAAACACATTCAGACCCTCGGCGATCATTAACAAATCACTGCGCTGAAGCAGATTAAATAGTGCATTTGCCCCCATGGAGGCATAGGACATGACAATGTCAGAGCCCGCACGGTGCAAGCCGGCGACATTTCGCTCTAAAGTGGAACGACTAATGATTTGAATATCGGGCCGCAGCAAGCGGCAAAAGATAGTGAGGTAGATATTAGTCTCATCATCCCGTGTGGTAATGATTACTGTTGGGGCTTTTTCTATTCCTGCTTTTTGCAAAACCGCGCGATCAGCAGCGGAGCCGTGTATGTAAGAATCTGGGTCTAAGATTCGGTCTTTTATATTCTCAACAATCAGCGAGTGGATGTTGCGGCGCTTGAGTGCGGCAGCTGTTGCTCGGCCAACCCGGCCACCTCCGACAATGATGACTGGCGCCCACTTCTGCACTGTCGTTTTATTTTTGTAACCTTCGTTGAATTCCTTTATCTGCTGGGAGGACCCCGCCATCACCAAAACCGTATTGGCTTCGATAATACTTTCCGGCTGGCCTACTTCAAAACTACCACGGGCCCAAAAACCGACGATGCTTACGCTGGTTTTATGCTGGGCTTCGCTGTAACCCATACCCACTAGTGTGGTTTGCGAGGCGTCTACTTCCGCAATCAGCAGATCGTCAATTCGGCCCACAACATGGCTGAATTGCTTGCCACCGATGGCACGTCTGGCAAGTGCCTCTGCCATCAAATGGGTAAGATCAAGCACTCTATTACAGCCGGCCAGCTTTAACACTTCAACTGCAGCGGTATCCCGCGCTGTAGCAATAACTAGAATCTTTGCCGCGATGCCGCGAACGGTAAAAACCACTGTAGTGTTCGCAATATCATGGCGCGTGGTTGCAACCATAGCGGCGTGTTCCACCCTAGCTAGTTGAAACGTCTTGGGATCATTGAGTTCGCCGTGAATAACATTGATGCCTTGGTCACTCAGCGCCAACACATCTTCCAGCTCTGGTAAAATCACCACATAGGGATACTTGAATTGCACAAGCTTGGGAATCAGCGCCATAACCACCGGGCCATAGAACGTCATTATCACGTGGCCTGCCATATCCTTGGGGACTGAGCGTGGCACTCGGCTTGCCGCTCTCGCTTCCATCCATGGCTCATAGAACAGCTCAATGAAAGTGAAAGGCAACAGCACCAACATAAATATCATGCCAGATAGAAGCACGATGATAGAAAACACACGACCGATATCGGTGGCAAAGGCAACGTCACCATAACCCAAGGTAGACATGGTAGTAAGGGTCCAATAGAAACCGGTTATCCAAGAATGTTGTTGCCCCTCATAGGCCATTAGCAGCTTGAAAAGCACTGCGAAGGTGGTGACCAAGCTCAGCAATACAAAAACAAAGCGGCTCAATGAGCGAACGTTGCGGCGCTTAAATAGAAGCGCTAACCGCGACAGCCCGGCGCGGAAGTGGTTTTTTTTGATTGTTGGCTGAGATTTTTCTGCGGCGTTATTAGGTGAATTACTCAAGGTGCATTAGCCAGTTTTCGGTGAACAGATGTTAGTAGGTGGGTGTTGTGGGTTAATGATGCTGAACTAACCACAACGCGTCGTGTTGAATAGCTCTCGTGGTCAATTTTAGCCAGTGTATCATAGCACTCAAGCAATCCGAGCCCGAGATAGAAAAGCGCCACGGCGATTGTGCTATAGCGAATAGAATGATCTGATGTGGGGCGACCTCGAGCTAGTTGCCACATTATTAGCCTGCCTGCTGGCGCTGCAGAAAAATAATCCGATGCACCACCTTATTGGTCTTGTACCATAGGTACACAAAAAAATTAGCCTAGATTAATCTCGAAAATTATTAAGGCACCTAGCATGACAAAAAAATCGAACCTGCAAAAATGGATGAATTGGATAGAGCATGATCACACCGCCCTAGGCCTTTCAGCACAATTGGCTGACGAGGTGGTTTTCTTCAGCCCAGTGGTTCACACCCCTCAAAATGGCAAAGACATCACCATGGCCTACTTGCTGGCTGCCGGCAACACCCTTGGTAATAAGACTTTTCGCTATGCTCAAGTTTTCGATTGCGGCGACCGCGCGGTGCTGGAATTCAATACCGAAATGGACGGCATAAAGGTAAATGGCATCGATATGATCCAGTGGAATATCGACGGCAAAATAGTTGAATTTAAAGTGATGGTCCGGCCGCTCAAAGCAGTACAAATGGTGCATGCCCAAATGGGGAAAATGCTGCAGGCCATGACAGCGTCCGATGCTTAATTTGGGCTAGTAAAAACTAATTCGCCGACACTGAGAGTCTATGTCTTGGCCTGTTACTGAGCAAACTCCAGACGGGTAAATTTTCTCAAATAGTGAAACGCCGACAACAGGCTTGCCATTATCATTCCCCAAATCACCCAGTAAAACACCGAATTATCAGTTGGGGCCACTCCCAATAGATCAGGCTAAGAGTGCAGACATTGTTTAGCAACACTACAACACACCCTAGCGCCAATTTCAGCTCAGATCCCATAAAGAGTAATAGCCACCCCCGGGACCTAGCTTGATGAGTGATTCAATAAAAATATTGGGAAATCAGAACAAGCATTTGAATTTTCACCCATAGCACAAGCGTATGTATAGGATTCTCAGTGTTGCCAATAAGTGTATCCAGTGTATGTTCTATTTCTAAAAAGTTGAGAATTACCAGCCAAGCCACCGCAGCAACGTATGCAACCAATGCGGCGCTTTCGCCCTTGCCCTACACTCCAACGACTGTTGAAAAATCCATAGGACTCAAGGCGTGCGGCAGAGCGCGAAAGAGAATACAGAGAGACAGCAATTGTTAGAGTTAAATGGACTGATGGGACCACTTCAAGTAGCAGCCATCGGCATGCTGTTTCTTTATTTGCCAGAATCGATGCCGATAATCTTGCTTGCGATAGTAGTGAGTAACCAAAGACTTTCTAGTTGCTTGCCTGTCGAGGATTGCTGACCCGCCATGAAGTAGTTCAGAATGCCAGGTCAAAACGTCGCCAGCATTGGCTTCGAACGCAGCCGGTTTAATCTCGCGCTCAAGCATCGCTTGCTTCATATACGCGTCAAACTCATGGAGTTCCGACTGCACCGCGTTTTGCTTGCCATTGGAAAATCTAAACGGCGCTATCTTATGGCTTCCCGGGTAATAGCGTACAGGTCCGTTATCTAGGCTGACGTCTTCTAATGCGATCCAAGACACCACCATTTTATTCGCTACTCGCGGCGGCATAAACAAAGTGTCGCGGTGATTATGTTGCTGAGAACCGTATTCGAAATTGAGACTGTTAAACACCATCGGCGTGCCATCTAAAAGCGCCGCCAAGTGCTGGCAGAGAGCCTCGTTTAAAATCATATCTCTAACCGAAGGCTCTTCGAGGTAAATGGCGTTAAGTTTGTAGGGGTATTGACGAGATTCTAACGAGGTGTATTTGAGTAATTGACGAAAAGACTGGCCCGATTGAATATGAGTATCAATCACGATTTTGGGTAACAGAAACTCCCTATCTTGCCAAAGTTTATCAACAGTGGCATTGATTTCACTAATGCTGTCTGCGCAGAATAAATTGCGCAAGATCAAGACGCCGTCTTGATCCCAGCTATTTAACTTGGTACTCAATGTGGCAACGCTGGCCATAGTTAATTCGCACTCCCTAAACTACATACAACCCAAGTCAGCTGTTATCCGCAAGTATAGGCATCGTGGGTCGATACCCTAATCGGTATATTCTAGCCTCACCATCAATTCATTTATTCATCTTCGAAGTGATCAGAATCACCAAATGGAAATCCTTGGTTTTTCCCTCAGCAGCCATGCCGCAAGTATTCCTAGTCACTTAGTCGGCCACGATGATCGGGTTAGTTTAGCTTAACCCTGAGCACCGCAGCGGCGGTTTGTACTTATTGCCCGCAGCTCGAGACGAAGCCTTCATCAGGCCCAAGTTAGTCTCCCCAGAACCCCTAGAGCTAAAGTCTTTTAAATGGTATTGACTCTCAATCGCATTTAGAATATCTTTGGAAATGAGAATCATTAGCATTTAGGCTGAATTCTCAATTAGAAATTCCAAATTAAATTATAAGGTTTGTTAAATGAAGTTCTCACGAATCACAGCCTCACTCATGGCCGTGTTAGCGGCAAGCGCCGCCTCCAATGTTATCTTTGCTCAACCCCAGTCGGCTGATTCGGCTGCTGCTGATTCTCAATCCAAATCTACTGAAGTTCTATACATCTATGGCACCCGTAGCTCTTATCGGGAAGATGAAAGCGATTCAATCACCAGAACCCCTACCGCTTTGGAAGATATTCCCCAGTCAATTTATGTGATTACCCGCGATGTAATCGATGACCAAGCCATGAATGGTCTAGGCGAACTGGTTCGCTACGTGCCCGGCGTGACAATGGGACAGGGCGAGGGACATCGAGATGCGCCGATTTTTCGCGGCAACATTACAACCTCTGATTTCTTCACAGATGGGGTGCGGGATGACCTTCAGTATCTGCGAGACTTATACAACGTTGAGCGAGTCGATGTAATAAAGGGTTCGTCGGCGTTGGCATTTGGGCGCGGCAATGGGGGCGGCGCTCTGAACCGTGTTAGTAAAACCGCCAATGGGGAGTCAATGTTCGATGTCAATCTTGGTGCCGGCGCATTCGGCTACTCACGGCTTGCCAGCGATATCGGCGGCGAAATAACCCAGCACGTTGCCGGACGCTTAAATCTTATGGCAGAAGATAGCAGTAGTTATCGCGATGAATTGAAAGTCAACCGTTATGGCTTTGCCCCGACATTGCGCATTAAGGCCTCTGCAAATACGCAAATTGATTTATTCGCGGAGCATTTCGTAGATGAGCGCACTGTAGATCGGGGTGTGCCTTCTCAGGAGGGACGACCCTGGGTTGGGCCTACAGACACCTATTTTGGCAATGCAAATCAGTCCAACAGCGAGATTGATGTTTCTTCCTTGCGTGGGGTTGTCACTCACGAGTTAAGCAGCGAATTGACCTTCCGTGGCATCTTGTCCTATGGAGATTATTCAAAATTTTACGACAATGTGTTTGCCGGCGGCCCCGTAGATGGCGCTAACAACAGTGTCCTGATTAGCTCTTACAATAACGCAACAGATCGTACCAACCTCATGGGCCAAGCGGACCTAATTTGGAATACTAGTTTGGGCGGCCTCGACCACACGGTATTGTTTGGGCTTGAATCTGGTCGACAGGAATCCATTAACCGCCGGGTGAACACCGCCTCCGCAAATTTCAGCCTCGCTGATCGGGGCAAAGACTTTGTACCCGACTTCTCTGTTGCTCCCGCTCAAGACAACATCAATGAACTGGATCTGTTCGCGGTGCTACTACAGGATCAGATTCAGATAAGCGACAAGCTTGAAGCCGTGGTAGGCCTGCGGGTAGACCGCTTTGACCTCGGCTTCGCTGATCGTCGCCCGGGCTCTGCTGATTTCGCCCGTGATGATGAGTTTGTTTCACCGCGAATTGGTTTGGTCTGGGAAGCTATTCCAGGGTTTTCTTTCTTCAGCGGCTGGAGCCTAGCGTATCTGCCCCAGTCCGGTGAGCAATTCAGCTCATTGAGCGCCACTACCGCTGCGTTGGAGCCTGAAGAGTTTGAAAATGCCGAGCTGGGTGTCAGGTGGTTGCCAAGTGACAGGCTGCTTCTGAGCGCGACAGTCTATCAACTCGATCGAACCAATACGCGCGCCCCAGGCCTCAATGCTGGCGAAATTGTGCTTACCGGTTCGCAGCGCTCCAAAGGCTTAGAGTTTTCTATCCAAGGAGAGGTGTCCCAGGGCTGGAATTTAATCGGAGCGATGGCTATACAGGATGCGGAAATCACTTCGAACACGAGTTCTGCGCCTGCCGGACAGGCGGCGCCCTTAGTACCAGAACTCAGTGCATCGCTGTGGAATCGTGTCAGTCTCACTGACCGCTTGGACTTTGGTCTGGGAGTGATACACCAAGGCGAACAGTACGCCTCGATCAGTAACGCGGTAATTCTGCCTTCGTATACGCGCTTTGATGCGGCGCTATTTTACAATTTGAACGACAGGTACGATATACAACTTAATATCGAAAATTTATCGGACAAAGAATACTGGTTCACGGCCCATAACGACAATAACATCAACCCTGGCTCGCCAATTGCCGCTCGCTTGACCTTGTCTGCCAGGTTTTAATCTGGGAGTTTTCACTTAGAGGTTTTTAATCAAGGCCACGTGAACTACTATTTAGTTCACGTGGCCTCGGCTTTTATTGGCTAGGACTAGGCGCTACGCAACGTCAGGAAAGCTGTAGTCGGCAAAGGTTTCGCGCAGCGCTAATTTGTTAAGCTTACCTGTTGCTGTATGCGGCAGCGCATCAACAAACACCACATCGTCAGGCACAGACATCTTGTGCAAAGACTCTCTCATATAGACCATGACACCTTCTTTAGTGAGGGTTGAACCTTGCTGTAACACAGCGATTAGCAGCGGCCGTTCTGTCCACTTAGGATGGTAACGGCCGATTACTGCAGCTTCAGCAATTTCTTTGTGGCTTGCCGCGGCGTTTTCAATATCGATAGAGCTAATCCACTCACCGCCTGTTTTTATAACGTCTTTGGTGCGATCCGTGATTTGCATAAAGCCGTCTGAATTAATTGTCGCCACATCGCCGGTGTTAAGCCAGCCATCGGCATCTACCGGACAGTCTTCAGCGCCAGGCTCTTGGGAAAGGCCATAGTAGCCAGTGGCAATCCAAGGACCACGGGCTTTAAGCGCGCCAAAGGCCACGCCGTCCCAAGGCAGCTCATTGTTTTCTGCGTCGACAATTTTAAGTTCAACACCGAACACCGTCCGACCTTGCTTGCATTGCAAATCGATCAGCTCTTCATCGGTCAGATTTTCCATACCGGCTTTGAGCCCATAAATTGTGCCAAGCGGGCTCATCTCGGTCATGCCCCAACCCTGCATAACTGTCGCACCGTGGTCGTATCTGAAACGCTCCACAATACCCCGTGGGCACGCCGCGCCGCCGGTACCAATGGTTTTTAGGGTCAGAATTTTCTTGCCTGATTTAGCCAAATAGTCAAGCAGCGCCATCCAGATAGTAGGAACCCCTGAGCTATAGGTTACGCCCTCGGATTCGATAAGCGCTTGCAAAGTTTCGCCATCAGCCATCTTCGGCCCTGGCATTACAATCTTTGAGCCGACCATTAATGATGCATAGGGCATACCCCATGCGTTTACATGAAACATCGGTACGATAGGCATTACTGTTTCTAGATTCGAAGCGCCTGTTGCATCTGGCAGTGAGCCCGCATAGGCGTGCAAAATAGTGGAGCGATGGCTATACACAACCCCCTTTGGGTTCCCTGTGGTGCCAGAGGTGTAGCACATGCCGCTGGCGGTATTTTCATCAAATTCTGGCCAGGTGTAGTCCGCTGACTGCCCTGCCAATAGCTCTTCGTAGCAGTGCACGTTGTTAAGACTAGTCTGAGGCATATTCTCTTTGGTGGTGAGAACAATAAAGCCTTCAACTTTGCCTAAATGGTCTTTCAACGCTTCAAGCAGCGGCACGACCAACACGTCGACAAAAATAAACTTATCTTCCGCATGGTTAATTATGTAGGCCACTTGTTCAGGAAACAATTTGGGGTTGATCGTGTGGCATACCATGCCAGTGCCTGATACCGCGTAATACAACTCCAGATGGCGATAGTCATTCCACGCCAAAGTGCCAATGCGGTCGCCAAATTTACCGCCAAGCTGCTCTAAGACATTGGCCAATTGCCGAGTTCGGCTAGCAAAGTCTTTGAAAGTATATCGGTGCCTGGGGTTGTCCATGGTCACAGACACTATCTCGCGATCGGGATAATTCTGTTCGGCGTGACGTAAAATAGATGAAATCATCAACTGACTGTTCATCATAAGTGCTTGCATGTTTACCTACCTTCTAATTTATAAGCTTAGCAAAAATGGCGGCAATGCTACTTGCCAGTATCTTCTCTAATAGCTTATTTTTGAATAGTCTAAGTTGCAGTGGCGCAGACAAAATGAAGCCGTAGTATCAACTATTTTCTAGTGCGCCGACAACTCAAAAAGGCCTATATACACACGAAAATCGATGACTTGACGGCTTTTTCCAACGATCTGTTTAGATTCCAATTAGCCAGCGACAGCTGCTTCGTTGAACGTCTATGAAGCTAAAATAGGTGTTTTTTGTCAATTCGTAATTTCCTGAGCAGTTATCCGGCCTATTTTTTGACTGAAGTGTAATCACGGTCACATAAGACTGGCCGCCTGAAAGCCACAATTACGACAGCATCACGAAGCTTTACAGTAAAGTGGGATAGTGTATTACAACAAACTATGGAAACTGGTGACCCGCCAAACCAGCCAAGCGCCTTATCTCTCTAACGAGGACATATTCGCTATGAATAAATTTACTCGCCAGTGTCGCACCCTATTCAACGCCTTCCTTACACGGAGCGCGACAGCATCAATGGCAACCTCTGTCCTACTTTCGATAGCATGGGGAGCGCAAGCCCAAGTCAAGCAGCCAGTTATTGACGGCATGCTAAGCAACGCCGACGGCATGGCTTCGGTCAGCATAAGCAAGCCCCATGTGTTCGCACCGGTATTTTTAAACACCGATAAATATACTAGCCACTACCGCATCGACATACCGCTTCAAGATCAAGCAAAAATGGCGCAGCTGTTCATGGCCGCCACACGAAATGATTCGTGGTATATCAAGACCGAAAATGGCTGGCAGCCTTGGAATCCTGCAATAGAACAAATTACCCCTTTCGCAAGCGACCTATTACCCGCCCAACTGCAAATGCAGGCTATCAGCGAAGAGCCTCTGCAAACCGGTGACTATGAGATCTTCGCGGGTTATCAAGTACTCGGACAAGAGTTTGTGGTTGCACCCCAACCTTTAATATTTCGTGTCGCCAGCGCTAACTCGGACACGCTATACCCGTTTACATCTGACAGCGCGATGGAGAGCTATTTAAAACAGGGCCTAAAAGCAGGGGCGACCAACCCCGAATACGCTATTTTGGTATCTGCTGCGGCCGAAAGTGATAGCCCATTGAATGCCACTGCAGCAAACTCGCGAGTATCAGGTACCAATTTGCAGGTCGGCGATGTAGATGAAGCGGACGCAGTAAAGACTGACGGCCGTAATCTTTTCACTCTTCGCGACTGCGCTGGAAAGACATGCCTTATCACATGGAGCCTTGATGCCAAAATCCCAGATGCAACTGAACGCGGAAGCTTCGAGCTAACCGGCACGCGATCGGCCGAAGCAATGTATTTAGTCCAACAAAGGCCTGCGGGAAGCGATCTGCTAGTTACGCTTAGTGGCAACGATTACTACACTAGCTGGCGCGATGTCTGGGGCTGGCAAAATACCGAGACCCAGCTTGAATTTCTTGATGCCAGCACCCCGGCAGAGCTAACCTCGCAAGAAACCCTGACAATACAAGGGCGGCTGGTGTCGAGCAGGCGTATCGGCGAGATGCTATACCTAGTGACTCGATTCACTCCAAACTTACCTCACTATCAGCCACAGGCCTATGACGAGGAGTTGGCCGCCAACAACGCTGAGTTGCTCGAATCTAGCTCGCTGGCTGATCTGACGCCAAACGTGGTTAATTCGAACAAGCAAACTACAAGCCTAGTCAGCAGTAAAGACTGCTATTTGCCCACGAAAGCCTTGGACTTTAATCACAACCCATCGGTCATTACAATAACGGCCATTCCACTTAGCTCGCCCAATGAGCATAAGAGTACTTGTTTTGCGGGCGACACTGAGACGGTGTTTATGACCACCAGCTCTTTGTACTTGGCAACAACTGCCCATGCTTACAATGCATTCAATCAAACCTCCCTGTTCTACGAGCCACAACATACAACCTCCATCCATAAGTTTGCGCTAGAGGATGGCGCTATTAGCTATAGTGGCTCCGGCCAGGTTGAGGGTCACTTCGGTTGGAGTGAGGGTAAAAAATCTTTCCGCATGGGCGAGAATGGCGACTACCTAAACGTAGTGACCTCGGTTGGAAATACGTGGGGTGCAAGCTCAAGCACTAAATTGACTGTATTAAAAGAATCAGCGGCAGGAGGCACGTTGCAGCCGGTGAGTGTCATTCAAGGTATCGGCAAACCAGGGGAGAGGCTTTACGCGGCTCGCTTTGTTAGCAGCAGAGCCTATCTGGTTACGTTCAGACTGACCGACCCCCTCTATGTTGTTGATCTGGCTGACCAAGAAAAGCCACGTATCGCCGGCGAGCTTGAAATAGAGGGTTATTCTGATTATTTGCACCCAATAAATGACAGCCTGATAGTTGGCATCGGCAAAGATGCTATTTTTGACGACTCATCAATAGACTTTGGTGGTGGCCGCGGCGCATGGTATCAAGGAGTAAAGCTTGCGCTGTTTGATGTTAGTAATCCTGCACTGCCAACCCAAGTAAACTCTATAGTTCTGGGTAAGCGCGGGACTGAATCGGAAGTATTATCTAACCATCACGGCCTTTCTTTTCTTCCGGCCACCGCAAGCCAACCGGCGCGACTCGCAATTCCGGTGCAGTTGCATGACACCACACCCACTAGAGAGTCTTTCGACGCCAAACTGCCTAACGCCTATTACGACTATAGTCACACTGGGCTTTATAGTTTCGACATAACCGAAAGCGGTATTAGCCAAGCAGGTATCCTGTTGGGTTCCGATATCGATAGAGGATTCGTGTTTGGCAGTAGTTCTAATCGCTCAGTGCTATTAGGTGATGCGGTGTTTTTCATTCACCAAGGTGAGGTACGCTCGTCCCGCTGGGGAGAAACTAGCCAGTAATTGACTCGAAAGCTGGAAGACTAGATAAAACTTTTAATGCGGCCGATTGAGGACTCAACCGGCTACCTTAAAAGTGTCTTAAACAAAATAAGCCGCCGGCCCATTAACGCGCTATGCTAAAGACACCATTGACCTGATTTAAACTATCGATCTGATCCACTAAGTCAAAGCCACCGACAAATGCCTCGGCACCTGTACCGGTAAATACGCCGCCCAAATCAGCATCAATCGAGGTGCTGATAATTTCACCGAAGTTAAACAGCTGACCCGACGTCATGTTGAGGTCTACAGCGCCACCGCCTATTGAGCCTTCAAATTCCAAGTCCCAAGTTTGACTGCCGGCAACTTCGACTAAGAGGCTGCCACCGGTTATAGCTCCGGTATCAAAATCTACGCCCATCCCGGCGATCACATTGGTTAGTTGGCCAGCGCTGCCGCCACCAATAAAAGCAGACGCTGCCGACGTTGTGTAGTTAGCCGAACCTTGCATAGATGCTAATTCAGTCGGAATAACATTAACAAAAAATTCGCCGCTTGCAACGGTGACGCCGTTTGCATCGCCGTTTGTCGTGACGCTCCAATTGTCGGCCAACGGGTTATCCCACTCGCCCCAATCCACACCGTGACTAACATCACTAGGTTCAACTATCGCATTGGCCGTGATCGGACTAGCCACCACCGTGGTAGCACCGCTGGTGCCGCCGAACAATACCGCACCGCTCACGGAGCGGTCGGGCGAAATGATGGAGTTAGTAGATGCTGTAAGCGCATCGGCCGCAGTGCCGCGAGTCGACGAGAAAGTAAGCACAAAACCCTCGCCACTTATCCCTATAAAATGTCCCACGGATTCTGCAGATATAGCAGCGGCAAGGCCGCCAGGCTCGGTTCCGTTAGTTGTGATTTTAGAGGTTAAGCTACCTCCGGATAGGCTGCCTTGAAATACAACCGGCCAAAACGTTTCTCCATAGGTAGTCTGACCGCATGTCCCAGCGCCGACGCAAACAAAAACTCGGCCGTTGGACAAAATACCGGTGTCGAAATCCACGGCGAATGAGCCGCTCACAGAATTTATTGTCGGGTCAGTAAACCCCTTTGCCGTAATTAAATGATTAGAAATAGAATCAAACGACTTTTTTCCAGTGAGAGTATTCAGTGCCGATGGGATGGCTGAAATACTCACGAGTGAATCTTCAACCCCTATCGTAACGAGGTCTTGTAAACCAGCGCGGTACTCAGTCACTTTAAGCGTATCGCCCGTAGGGTCTGTCCAGAGTCCCCACTGCAGGTCGAACCCACCAACACTCGACTGCAAGGTTGTCGGAGTCAGCGCTGACCAAAGCACATACTCAAAGTCTTCATTACCGGTTAAAGGTATATTCGACGGCGCAAGAGTGTTAACAAAAATCGCGTTACTTAATGTGTACTGGGACGCGATACCAGAATTCACTTTGCCGTCTGTATCAGCAAAATTACCGACTCTGTTAATCCCGCTTACTTGTGCGCTAGATAAGGCTGAAGCTAAAGCTGCATCAGTCTGTTTAAACAAAAGCGCGCCGTCCAAAGATTCGACCGGCCCGCCAAACAAACCACCCGTTAAGCGTTCATTTTCCAGCAGTCTAATCCCTGCTGAGAATCCGTAACCGGCACTACCGCCACCGACAAATACACCGCGGAAGTAGCCTGTAAAACCACTGGAATTATTCTGCGTCTTATCAATCAGTTTGCCGGTTAACTGTGAGCCAAAACTAAACCCATCGGCCACCGAAATTGCAAACCCTGGGGACAAATTGCTGCGCCAGATTTTAGTTGCATCAGAGCAGCCTGCACCACCTAGGCATAACTCGACTCGGAAGTCGTTGATTAGCGCGTTGGCCAGATCCAATTTGAAACCGCCGGAGACATGACTTGCCTGATTGGCAGGCAGCCCCGCGATCAAACTATCACTGATAGAAAAGCTAGTTGAGCCAGTAAAATCCGCAAGGCCTACAGGGGTGGCCGATGCAACCACTATTGAGCCTAATGCTTTTTCACTCTGGGTGGCATTGAACGTATTAGCATAAACGGTAGCAGAACTGGCGCTGGTAGAGCTCCATATGCCCCAATCTAAATCGAACCCACCTACGTCTGTCACTACAGACTGCACGCTGGCCTGGGAGCGTAGCAATGCCTCGAAACCAGAAGATAGCTTAGTGTCGGTGAATGCAGCAATAGAGTTGGTAAACGCCGGGTTGGCTGTACTGAGATCTTTAGCCCCTCCAAAGAAAAATCCATCGCTTGGGCTGTTGGGTCTAGTACCGCTGGATTCTGGGATGAACAGCGCAAAACCAAGCCGATTGATGCTGGCAATATCGCTGTCATTGAACACCAAGCTCGCTGGATTGTTAAACAGTATCGCGCCATCAACAAAGCGATCTGGGTTATTCAGCGATAGGGTTGTGGCAGCAACTAGATTGGCACCGGAAGCGCCAGCTGAGGCAAAGGTCAGCACAAACCCTTCGGCTGCTGAACCTAAGAAGCGGCCGAATGATTCAACACTGATAGCAGCAGGCGCACCATCGCTAGCCTGTCCAGTGCTCGTGCTGGCACTGGCATTGCCAGAAAACGCGAACTGCCAATAATTCAAGCCAAAGCCTGAAGCATCACACGTGGCCGTGCCCAGACAAATCTCCACGTTGCCGTCTGAGAAACTGCCATCAGCTAAATCGACAACGAAGCCACCTTTGACTGCGCCAATGGTATTGTTTTCAAATCCTCTGGCGGTAATCAGGAAATCACCCACATGTGAGAATTTCTTGATACCTGTAAGGTTGGTTACCTCTGCCGAGATTGTATTAACAACGACTAGTGGGTTGGTGACCAATCGCGTTGCCGTTGGGTCATTCAGATTGGTAAACAGCGTAGCTGGATTTTCTTCCGAGGCTTGCCAAATACCCCACTGCAGCAAGAAACCGCCCACTCCTGATTCCGCGCCAACCAATGGCGCATCGCCGCGTTTTAGGACTAAATTTGTGGCGGGATCAAAAACCCCTAAAGATGAGCTGCTCGACACTATCGCCCCCACCTGATTACCACCAGCATCACTGCTGCCGACGCCGCTTACCAACCGAGTGCTGCTAGAAGTTAATGACAGCGTTGCAATAGCTCCTCGGCTCAACGATGCTATCTCAACTTCGCTAAGCACAACTGCTGGAGCAGGCTCAGGCTCGGGTTCTGGAGCAGGTTCTGGCTCTGGCTCTGGCTCGGGAGCAGGTTCTGGAGCGGGTTCAGGCTCGGGCTCGGGAGCCGGTTCTGGAGCAGGTTCTGGAGCAGGCTCGGGTTCTGGAGCAGGTTCTGGAGCAGGCTCGGGAGCAGGCTAG
>JBLGBD010000013.1:0-40626 GCA_047617585.1 Pseudohongiellaceae bacterium
ACAAGCTATGTAGTGCCTGATGTCATTGTAAGTAAGGATGCAGAAACAGGAAAATGGAAAGTCGAACTGAACCCGGAGACCGCGCCTAAAATACGCATAAACAGCAGCTATGCATCTTTAGTCAAACGGGCCGACTCCAGCACTGAAAACAATTACCTCAAAGACAACTTGCAGGAAGCTCGTTGGTTCATAAAAAGTTTACAAAGCCGTAACGAAACCCTGATGAAAGTATCAACTCGAATTGTCGAGCATCAAAAAGGGTTTTTGGAGTATGGAGAAGAAGCGATGAAGCCGCTAGTGCTGCATGATATCGCCGAAGCGGTCGATATGCATGAGTCGACTATTTCTCGAGTAACCACTCAAAAATACATGCATACCCCCCGCGGGATATTTGAGCTCAAATACTTTTTTTCCAGCCATGTATCAACAAAAGGTGGAGGCGAATGTTCGTCCACCGCAATTCGAGCTATCATTAAGAAGCTGGTAGCTGCTGAAAGTGTCAGAAAACCTCTAAGCGATAGTAAAATTACGCAGCTGCTAGAGGACAAAGGCATCAACGTAGCAAGACGGACGATAGCAAAGTACCGCGAATCGCTTTCAATTCCCCCCTCTAACGAGAGAAAACGCTTAGTAGATTAGCTTTAGCAAATCCATATAGACCGACGTAACCAAATCCTGAGAGAACGACAAAATGCAATTGGAAGACATCCTTTCTGAATCAAGATGCTTAAGCAACTTAGAAGGAGTAAGCAAAAAACGGCTGCTAACTACCATCAGTGAAATGCTGGGCGCTGAGAATAAACACTTAGATGCCGACGCTATTTTTACAGCTCTGATGGCCCGCGAGAAATTAGGCAGCACCGGGCTAGGCAATGGAATAGCCATCCCCCACTGCCGAGTTCCGCTGTGTACTGGAATCATCGGCGTGTTAATCACGCTACAACAGGGCATTGATTTTGATGCCATAGACGACAAGCCGGTTGACCTGCTATTTGTCCTTATAGTGCCCGAGCAACAGCAGGACGAACATGTGCAAGCCCTAGGTCAAATAGCCAAGCTTTTTAGTGACGAGGACTTTTGCTTAACCTTAAGAAGCACCAGCGACGCCCAAGATCTTTACAATATTGCAATAACCTATTAGTCGATGCGGCGCGTTGTTCAATAGTCGGCGCCCCTAAGCAACCGTTTAGTTAAAGTGACAACCTATGAAGCTCACCATCGTTAGCGGAAGATCAGGCTCAGGCAAGAGTACGGTGCTGCATATCCTTGAAGACCGGGGGTATTACTGCATCGACAACCTGCCGGCAAGTTTGCTGCCGGCCCTAGCTGCTCGGGTTTCTTCAGGCGCTGCGGGCACATCAAATATCGCTGTGAGTATTGATGCCCGCAATATCTCGGCGGACCTAGCCCAGGTGCCCCATATTTTATCGATGATCGAGGATGATTCATTTCCAACCGAAGTGATTTTTCTAGACGCTAATAGCCAAACCCTTCTCAAGCGCTTCAGTGAAAGCAGACGCAAGCATCCTCTTACTTCCAGCACCGTCGGCCTTAAAGAAGCGATTGACAAAGAATCTGAGCTGCTAGAAGCAATCTCGGTAATGGCTACTTTATCAATCAATACCAGCACCATGTCATTGCATCAGCTCAGAGACACTATCAAGACTCGTCTTTTGGACAACGTGGATCAAGGTCTTGCTCTACTGTTTCAATCTTTCGGTTTTAAAAATGGAATTCCGGTCGATGCTGATATCGTTTACGATGTGCGCTGTCTGCCGAATCCTTATTGGGATGTTTCCCTTCGAGCGCTAACGGGATCAGACCAAGCTGTTATAGATTTCTTAGCCAAGCAGCCGCTGGTAACTGAGATGCTTGATGACATAGCCCTTTACCTGAAGAAGTGGCTACCCTCGTTTGAAAGCAACAATCGCAGTTATATGACCGTTGGCATAGGCTGTACTGGCGGCCAGCATCGCTCTGTTTATATGTGTGAACAGCTGAGCAAACGCTTTCATGACGGCTTCAGTAATGTACAGGTGAGACATAGAGAGCTGGTGTAAACTGGCGAGTGTGAAATGATAGAAAAACAAGTAGAGATAATTAACAAAGCTGGATTGCACGCCCGTGCTGCATCCAAGTTGGTTAGCCTTACCAGCAGCTATGCCAGCAAAATCGAGCTTGGCTCCAAAAACATGGTGGATGGCAAGAGTATCTTGTCACTCATGATGCTCGCGGCGACCAAAGGCACTACTCTGACCGTGCGAATAGACGGCAAGGATGAAGAGCAAGCGATGATTGCTATAGTAGCGCTTATAGATAATCGTTTCGACGAAGCTCAATAGCCGGGGTTTACCCCAAACGCAGGCTCGCCACCAAATCCCGACCATAGATATTTCATTTAGCAACGATGGGCGTTAGAATTGCGCCGGCTCGGCTTCTCGGTGGCATTTTCCATTGCACTGCATATGAAGCATCGGTCCAGCTACCCACAGGAACCCTGTCAAGGGTGTCAAATAGAGCAAAATGACTCAGCCTAAAGAATCCCAATCTTACAAAAGTCCAGTTCAAGAGCTTAACGATGCTCTTGACAGCGGCTCGCTGTACCAAGTTAGGCAGATGATCCAAACACTGCCTACCGCGGGTATTGCCCATTTATTGGAATCTTCACCGCCAAAAGCACGAAGCGTTATTTGGCAGCTGGTCGACAAAAATTTAGAGGGAGATGTTCTCCAGTACCTCAACGAGGCACTGCAAAACGATATCTTGAAGGACCTCAATGCAGAGCAGGTTGCTCAGCTAACTGAAGGTTATGAGATTGATGACCTAGCTGATATTTTGCAGCAGCTGCCTCAGCAAGTTGCTGGCGAAGTTTTGCAGGCAATGGATCAGCAAGATCGAGACCGCATGGTCACCATCTTGTCCTATGACGAGGATACTGCCGGCGGCCTTATGAACACGGACACGATCACCGTCCGGCGCAATCATACTATTGAATTAGTGCTACGCTACCTAAGGCGCCACGACTCGCTTCCAGAAATGACCGACAGTATCTTAGTGGTCAATCGCAAGGACCAATACTTAGGTATTTTGCAAATCCAGACAATGTTGGTAGCCGACCCGCAAACGACTGTGAGAGAAGTCATGCGCAGAGATTTTGAGGCTATTAATGTCAACATGGAGGCCACTGCGGTCGCACAGCTGTTTGAGCAACACGATTGGGTGTCTGCGCCGGTGGTGGACAACTCAGGCAAACTGGTAGGACGAATCACCATCGATGACGTCGTTGATGTCATCAGAGACAGCACCGAACACTCACTGATGAGCATGGCGGGCCTCGACGAAGAGGACGACACTTTCGCCCCGGTCTTCAAGACCGCAAGGCGCAGAGCATTGTGGCTGGGGGTTAACCTGCTCACCGCCGTATTTGCGTCTTTTGTAATCTATCTGTTTCAAGACACCCTCGCTCAGTTAGTCTATTTAGCGGTTCTAATGCCGATAGTTGCAAACATGGGCGGCGTCGCAGGCACCCAGACACTGACTCTAGTTATTCGCAGTTTAGCGCTGGGGCATATTAGTCAATCCAATAGTCGCTGGCTTTTACGCCGAGAACTTGGAGTAGCCCTTCTCAACGGCACTCTGTGGGCAGCGGTAATCGCGGTAGTCACGTTTCTTTGGTACAACGATTTATCCTTAAGCTACATTATCGCAGCGGCAATGATTATCAATCTAGTTACCGCCGCTCTTGCGGGTGCTTTTTTGCCTCTGCTATTAAAGCGCATCAACATCGACCCGGCTCTAGCAGGTTCTGTGGCTCTTACCACGATCACTGATTCAGTGGGTTTCTTTGCCTTCCTAGGCCTAGCAAAGGCATTCTACTTACCATGAGCGACGAGACAGAAAACGACTTCGACCTAATCAGTAAAAGTCAGCGTAAAAGAGACGCCGATGCGATGCAGGCTCTAGGGCAAAAGTTAACTGAGCTAAAACCTGTCCAGCTCGCAGGACTTTCTTTGACGGATACCCTGGTATCTGCGATCGAAGAATACAACCGGCTACCTAAAAGTTTTGCGGCTAGAAATCGTCAGCTGCAGTTTATTGGCAGGTTAATGCGAGAATCAGACTTTGCCGCAATTGCTGATGCGGTAGCTAGACTAGAGTCGCCGAATTACGTTTCAACAAAAACAAAACGTAAGAAGCTTGCCGACAAAAATGCGCTATCCCTACTCTCACAAGGCGACTCAGTGATTAGTGAGTTGCTCGCCAAACACCCTAGTCTCGATCGCCAACAGCTACGCCAGCTGCACAGAGAATACCAAAAGGGCAATGAAGTTAAGCAAGCCGCGATTGTCTTACGATGCAGCCAGCTGTTACGCAGTGCCATAGATTATAGTGAAAGCTGATTACTGCGTGCGTATTTTGCCGGCCTGATCAGATGGCCCTTGGCGCGGAAAGTACTCATGCAAAAGGCTCTCAACCGAATCGATATCAACAGGCTTAGGCTCAAACCGATCCATGCCAGCCCGCAAGGCTCTTTCTTTTGGTTCAGCGATCACATGGGCACTTAGCGCCACAATCTTTACAGGGTTCTCCACTGAATTTTGGTGCTCTATTTGACGTATTCGCTCGGTGGCTTCCCAGCCATCCATTACCGGCATCTCACAGTCCATAAGCACAAGATCGAAACTCTGATCTTGTTGGCTCATCGCTTTCACTGCATCCGCGCCGTCTTCAACGACTACCGCAGAGATATTGAATTTTTTCAGTATACCGATGATCACCATCTGATTGACTTGGTTATCCTCAGCAATAAGCGCTCGAATATCCGCGAAGCTGCCTCGGTTTCGTTTTTCGGCAACAACCGGCAACTTCGCTGAAGGCGTTGCTGCCGCGAGAGATACAGCATCGTATAGCTCGCTGGAAGTCACTGGGCGCTCTAACAGTTTAAACACCCCCTTTGGTGGGACCATGCTTTCAAGGCTGATAGGCATAATCACCATTGATTGCAGGGCTCTGTGGGGTAACAGCCGAACTAAATCATCAATCAGTTCAACCCCATTACCGTCTGGTAAAACCGCTGCAGAAATAATTTGATTCACGCCGCTGCCAGCGCTGGATTGCACTATGTTACGCGCTTCCTCAACACTGTTTGCGCTCACAACAGATGCGCCCCAATATTCGAGCTGCGCCGTCAACTGGTGCGCAGCACCCGGCGACTCCACTACCATCACGGAAACCTCTGATAGCGGCTTCTCAGTCTTGCGGTAGGCCAGCGCGTCAAGAGCGTTTACCCTACCAAGCTCTATATCAGCGAAGAACACTGAGCCCTCGTCTAATTTGCTGGCGACCGAGATACTGCCACCCATAAGCTCTAATAGTTCTTTGCTGATTACCAGGCCTAATCCAGTTCCCCCATACTTGCGGGCGGTTGAAACATCCGTCTGAGCAAACGCGCTAAACAAGTTCTGCTGCTGAGCTTCGGTCATACCGATGCCCTGATCGTGGACCTCAAACCGAAGCGTGGCCAGATCAGGATTTTCACTTTGCCTACCCCCGGCAAGCACCCGCAATGAAACATCTCCATCGAAGGTAAACTTAATGGCGTTGGACAGTAAATTCATTACGATTTGGCGAATTCTAGTAGGGTCGCCACGGCACACCCGAGGGACATCAGAAGCCAAGCCGCCATAAAGGTTAACTTTCTTCTCTAAGGCTTTTAGCGAGAAAACGCTCAAACATTCGTCCACCAAACTCTCTAAATCAAATGGAATACTTTCCACCTGCATCTTTCCCGCTTCTATTTTGGAGTAATCTAGAACATTGTTTAGCAAATCTAGAAGTGACTTGCCCGATGCATTGACAATATTCACATAGCGCCGCTGACGCTCTGTTAAATCTGTTTCACCTAACAATTGGCACATACCAAGCACCCCATTCATTGGGGTTCGAATTTCATGGCTCATCGTTGCAAGAAATTCGCTTTTTATTCTTAAGGAATGCTCCAGCTCCAGAGAGCTGGATTCTAGCTCACTAGTTCGCAGCTTTACTTTCTCCTGCATTTTTAAGTTACTGCGTCGAATTGACACTTGCTTACTGCTTAGCGAAGTAATCACTTTCTTTAGCAGAGAATCCAGCACTAACCAGCAAGCCACCCCAGACAGACCAAAAATGCACAACACCTGAACTAGACTCAGCTGACCCGCGGGTCGTCCGCTATAGGCGTTAAGGCTTAAGGTAAACGCGAGCGCGGCAACAAACGCAACGGCACCTATCAGTACCACATGCACTCGAGCAGCGCTCAGGGCCTTAGTATATAAAGCTAAAATTCGGGTATTAATATTCAATGAAACATTACTCTGCAATTAACAAACTCTCGCCATTGCCATAAGTCTAGTAGAAGACCTCCAATAGACAAGGTCGCACCCCAGATTTTTAGAAACATCGTAGCCCGCCTCCGCTATACCAACTAACGCTTAAGTGATACCATGAATTGCTTCAAAAATACGCTCAGAACAACTCTAACTCATTGTTATTAAAAAGATTTATTAAAAATCTACACAGTGATGAACAATAAAAAATAATTAGGGGTATTTCATGTCTGACCAACACGCCAAAAGCTACTGGAAGAGCAACTTAACGATTGTGCTTTCACTTTTAACGATTTGGTTCTTTATATCTTTCGTCTGCGGCATTCTTTTTGTCGACTACCTAGACAACTTTCGTTTTGGTGGGTTTAAACTCGGTTTCTGGATCGCCCAGCAGGGCTCCATCGTTGTCTTTTTGATTCTAGTTGTTGCCTATATCTGGCTTATGGATCGCCTCGATAATAAGTACACTGAGCAGCAAAGTAGTGCCGATACCAGCAAGAAGGGAGATGTTCAGTGAGCGTACAAGTCTGGACTTACCTTTTCGTCATCCTAACTTTCAGCTTATATATCGGCATCGCAATCTGGTCTCGGGCCGAATCAACCAAGGATTTTTACGTGGCTGGCGGTGGAGTGCATCCCCTCGCCAACGGCATGGCGACCGCCGCCGACTGGATGTCTGCGGCATCCTTCATCTCAATGGCAGGGCTTATCTCCTTCATAGGCAGAGACGGCACCTATTATCTGATGGGCTGGACGGGCGGTTACGTCTTGCTTGCGCTGTTATTGGCACCTTACTTAAGAAAGTTTGGAAAATTCACGGTCCCAGATTTTATTGGTGACCGATATTATTCCCGCAGCGCACGGCTAATTGCTGTCTTCTGCGCAATAGTGGTTTCGTTTGTCTATGTCTGTGGCCAGATGCAAGGTGCCGGCATCGTCTTCTCTAGATTTCTCGAAGTAGACATTACAACCGGCGTGGTAATCGGGATGGCGATTGTCTTTTTCTACGCCGTGCTTGGCGGTATGAAAGGCATAACCTATACCCAAGTCGCTCAATACTGTGTGCTCATATTCGCTTTCATGGTGCCCGCAATCTTCATCTCTATTCTTATGACGGGTCAGGCGATACCGCAAATAGGGTTTGGCTCAGAGCTTACCGAAGCATTCGGTGGGGGTTACTTATTAGACCGGCTTGATGGCATCAGCGAGCAGCTCGGGTTTGCCGTATACACCGAAGGTCAGAAAAGCACGCAAGATGTTTTCTTTATTACCGCTGCATTAATGTTTGGTACCGCAGGGCTTCCCCACGTAATTATCCGATTTTTTACAGTGCCCAATGTAAAAGACGCGCGTAAATCAGCTGGCTACGCACTGCTATTTATCGCGATACTCTACACCACAGCGCCCGCTGTCTCAGCGTTTGCAAGAATGAATCTGATCAACACGGTAAATAACGTTGAATACTCGGCGATGCCAGAATGGTTTAGCAAATGGGAAACCACCAAGCTGATCGTATTCGATGACAAGAATGAGGATGGCCGAATTCAATATGTCGGCGATCCACTGACCAACGAGCTAACTGTGAACCGAGATATCATGGTGCTGGCAAACCCAGAAATTTCAGGCCTGCCTAATTGGGTGGTTGCTTTAGTTGCAGCTGGCGCCTTGGCCGCCGCGTTATCCACTGCAGCCGGGTTACTGCTAGTAATTTCAACCTCAGTGGCCCATGACTTTCTAAAAAGGACGTTTAGGCCCGATATAACTGAAAAACAAGAGCTGCTCTACGCAAGGCTCTCTATCTTTTTTGCCGTGCTGGTGGCCGGCTACTTCGGCATTTACCCCCCTGCCTATGTGGCGCAAGTAGTGGCCTTTGCCTTTGGTCTAGCTGCCGCTTCGTTTTTCCCGGCGATCGTGCTGGGTATTTTCAATAAGAAGATGAACAAAGAAGGTGCCATCAGCGGCATGGTTGTAGGCTTCGGTTTTACCGCAGCCTACATTATCTACTTTAGATTTATTAACCCCTCTGCAGACAACGCTGAGAATTGGTTGTTTGGAATTTCGCCTGAGGGTATTGGCACGATGGGGACTATTTTAAATCTGATTACTGCTTATACCGTTTCTAAATTCGCAAAAGAGCCCCCGGAAGAGGTACAGCGTATTGTTGAAAACATTCGTTTACCTGGAGAGGCATGACAGCGCTGAAACTAATTCAGTTTAATTTCAGCGCTTAATTGACCAGCTTTAATCGGCATTGTGCTTGCCATGATCGGTTCGCTCCCAGTAGTCCTTTACTGTTTGCTTCATTTCTTTGTGCATCAAAGAAATGCCTATCAAATTAGGCGCGGTCATCAAGACAATGGTTATCAACGATAAGTTCCAGATTACGGTGGTATCTGCTAGGGCCGCGTAAAAGAATGCCAGCACATAGACAACCCGGTAAGGGAAAACGGATTTGGGGCCTAATAAATAGGTCATTGCTCTATCGCCATAATAAGACCAAGCGATAGCTGTTGAAAATGCGAATAGCATTAGCCCTATCGATACGATGTACTTGCCAAAATCACCAAACAGGCCTCGGGTGAACGCAACCGTAGTCAATGGCACGGAATGCAGCAAAGAATCCCCTGTTACCGCGATGGCAGTATCTTCCAGCTGCCCCCCCACAACATTCACACTGCCTGTTAAAGGTTCGTTGTCTTTAGTGAAAACCGAGTTTTCTGCCACCGAACGGGCATTTATTAAAGTGAAGTCATTGGGGTTGGTTACAATGCCATCGACGAGATTTATTGGCCCTGAATAATTAGCCGCGTTACTACTGTCTCCATTGAGATAGCTAAATAGCTCTACCACATCAGCCTCGTTGGATTCGGTATAAATCCCGCCAATAAAACTCATGTCCGCGCGCTGAAATTCGTTGTTAAACTTTTCTTTCCAAACCCCGCTGGAGAGAATCACTAAACCGGTAATGGTGCAGATCACGATGGTATCGATGAAAGGCTCTAAGATAGACACCATACCTTCATCAGCAGGCTCATCGGTTCGCGCAGCCGCGTGAGCAATCGGTGCAGACCCCTGCCCCGCCTCATTGGAGTAGAGACCGCGATTAACCCCGCGGTCAAACGCAAAGGCAAAGGTAGCACCTAAAAAGCCGCCCGCCGCAGCTGAGCCAGTGAAGGCATCGCTAAAGATAGCGGCAAAGGAAGGGAGTATATTGCCAACGTTGGGAATGATGACGGAGAAAGCGCCGATCAGGTAAAAGATTGCCATGGTCGGGACGATGGCCGCAGCCACCTTTGCAATACGCTTGATGCCGCCAATAATAACTAAGGCGAGCAATACCGATAGCACACTCCCAGTGATAATAGGCTCGAGAGAAAAAGTGCTTTCTAGGCCCGCTGCAATGCTGTTGATTTGAGGCAAACTGCCAGTACCAAAGGAACTCAAGACTGTAGCAATGGCAAAAATCACAGCCAGCCATTTTGCGTTTAGGCCTTTCTCCATGTAGTACATTGGCCCTCCGGCCATAGAGCCATCCTCAGTTTGCTCTCGATATTTATGGGATAAAGTGACTTCAACGAATTTACTGGTCATACCAAAAAACGCCGTCATCCACATCCAAAATAGTGCTGCGGGGCCGCCCAGATGCAGTGCCAAAGCAACTCCGCCGATATTCCCCGTGCCAACTGTGCCTGACAACGCAGTTGCCAAAGCTTGAAAGTGACTGGTGTCACCCATAGCGCCGGCTTTATCAAATTTACCGGTAACAACACCAATAGCATGTTTAAAGTAGCGAATTTGAGGAAAGCCAAGGTACAGCGTGAAGAAAATACCTACGGAAAGTAGCAGCGCGGGAAACCAAATCGCACTTCCCAAGAAGCCATCTATAAAAATCAAAAATTCGTTAACTGCGTCCACAGGTCTTCCCCAAATATATAGTTAAGTGCTTAGAACGTTTTAATCGTCCGTTATTGTAATTGTTGGTGCCGCCGTCATTGCTGCATCCATGAGCGCCAGTCGCGCTTCTACACGCTTTGCTAGCTCAACATAGGCAAGGGCTGACGGGCTATCAGGAGCTGATGCTACCACAGGATTACCGCTGTCGGTCGTTTCACGGATGGCTATATCCAGAGGCAGTCTGCCCAGCACTTCAACTGAGTAATCATGCGCCAGCTTAGCGCCTCCGCCGGTGCCAAACAGTGCTTCTTCATGCCCGCATTTGGAGCATATATGCACACTCATATTCTCAACCACACCAAGCAGAGGAACTCCGACTTTTTTAAACATTTCTATGCCCTTTACGGCATCAGCCAAGGCGAGGTCTTGCGGAGTCGTTACTATTAAGGCGCCGTTCAAGCGAGTAGATTGTGCAAGACTAAGCTGAATGTCACCAGTGCCTGGCGGCATATCAATGACAAGATAGTCCAGCGGCGACCACAGTGTGTCATTCATAATTTGATTAAATGCTGAGAGTATCATCGGTGCACGCCACACCATTGCTGTTTGCGGGTCCACCAAAAAACCCATTGAATTGCACTCAATGCCGTGGGCTTTAATAGGTATCATGAATTTTTTGTCTCGAATCTCAGGCTTGGTGCCTGGCTTCACACCCATCAGGATTGGGACGCTGGGGCCATAAATATCAGCGTCGAGCAAGCCCACCTTGTTGCCAGCAGCCGCCAAGGCCAAGGCTAGATTCGCGGCGGTTGTCGATTTGCCCACACCGCCTTTACCAGAGGACACACAAATTAATCGTTTTACTTGTTCTAACTTAGTCACGGAGGCCCTTATTTCAATCTATAGGAGTAAAATATTGAATATTCAACACTTAAGGTTATGCTATGAATACAAACGATTATGGTTTATCCCCATTAAAAAGAAAATAGCCATGACAATCTCTTTACCTTGTCGCTAGAATCAAGCGTCTGGCTCAGGTTCGGCCGTTAACTGGAAACAACAGCTTTGCATCTCAAATCACTAATAGCGTCGGTACTTGTTCTGGCAGCCACGGAGCCACTCAACGGCGCCGAGTTCCAAGAAGAATCCTTGATCAAATTTGCGTTCTATTCCTCAGCTTGGGGAGAAAACACTGACGATGGCTTGCGCCTGGTTGTCCACAATCAAACTGCGAGTCCAATTCGCATAGACAGCATCACTTTTCTCAAACTCGATGAAGCCACCCCGGATGTAACTATAGAAACTGCACTTGCGGTGCCGGCTGGCCGCTACGCCGATGCAGAATATGAATACATCGATATTCTCGGCGGAGATGAGTGCATCGAACGCACTATGGCAGAAAACTGGAAATTGGTAGAAGTGTCCAACTACACCTTAAATCCATCGGTTCGTAACCTCATCATCGAAAATACAAACTCGTTTCGCATTTATCAATGTGTAGAAAATGTCTCTACCCGTTGGACAGAACTAAACACTGGTGCCGAATCGATTCAGGAAGAATGGGTTTTGTTTCATTTCGAAAGTAGATCTGAATTCTGAGACGCACGACCATAAAAAAAGGGGCCAGTTGGCCCCTTTTTTCTTTTTGCTAGCCTTACAGTAAGATACCGCCATATTCTACGAAGAATGGTGCAAACACCAAACTCAATATCGCTGATAGCTTAATAAGAATATTCAAAGATGGCCCTGAAGTATCTTTTAGTGGATCACCAACCGTGTCACCAACAACAGCGGCTATATGCACATCAGAACCCTTACCGCCTAAATTACCCGCTTCGATATACTTCTTAGCATTGTCCCAAGCACCACCGCTGTTAGACGA
Organism: Pseudohongiellaceae bacterium; assembly: GCA_047617585.1. GTDB lineage: Bacteria > Pseudomonadota > Gammaproteobacteria > Pseudomonadales > Pseudohongiellaceae > UBA9145. The sequence continues at coordinate 12,142 of JBLGBD010000013.1, forward strand.
TGCAATTGCAAGTACGCCGCCAGTAACTAAAGACCCTGCTAACAAGCCAGCAACGGCCTCAACACCGAACAGGAAACCTGTCGCCAGAGGAGCACCCATAATTAGAATACCAGGGGCGATCATTTCCCGCAGTGCGGCTTGAGTTGATATTGAAACACACTGCGCATAATCAGGACGCCCAGTGCCTTCCATGATGCCAGGAATCGTCTTAAACTGACGTCTAACTTCCTCGATCATATCGAATGCGGCCTTGCCGACTGACTTCATGGTCATGGCTGTAAACAAGAATGGCAGTACCGCACCTACAAACAGCGAAGTGAATACAATCGGCTCAAGCAGGCTCATTGCGATAGGCTCGCCTCTAAGAGTTTCTGCTGCTGTAATAAACGCCGCAAACAAGGCCAAAGAGGTAAGGATTGCCGCGCCTATGGCGAAGCCTTTACCAATGGCTGCTGTGGTGTTACCGGCAGAGTCAAGAATGTCAGTGCGACGACGCACTTCACTATCAAGCCCAACCATCTCAGCAATACCACCAGCGTTGTCAGCGACCGGGCCATAGGCATCGATCATCAACGCAATAACAAGTGTGCCAAGCATACCAAGCGCCGCAATAGCCACGCCGTACATGCCTGCTAAGCTCCAAGAAGTGAAAATTGCTGCAGCGATACAAAGGTAAGGGTACACAGTACTCTTGTAGCCTAAGGCCAAGCCGTAAATGATGTTGGTTGCAACACCAGTCTCACATGATTTAGCAACTTCGCGCACAGGCGCGTATTTGTCCGAGGTGTAATAGCCAGTTAGTAAACCAACCGCCAGCCCAGAAACCAAGCCTGCTAAAAAGCAAAGATAAACGCTAAAGTTTGAGTAGGTCTCACCACTAACGGTAAAAGACTCAGGAATCAGCGCCATAGTGAAGAAGTACATCACGAAGGCCATAAGAACGCTGGAAATGATAAGCATTTTCATCAGCGCTGGAGCAACGTCGTCCTCGGTTTTTACTGTAACGAGCAGTTTGGTAATCAGGCTGATAGGAATGCCCACTGCGCTGATTAGAATTGGGAAAAGTAAGGCGTTAGGATCCAATGCAAATACGGCGGCGCTTATAACCATTGCCGCGCAGGTGCTCTCTGCACACGAACCGAACAAATCCGCTCCCATACCAGCTACGTCGCCAACGTTGTCACCCACGTTGTCAGCGATAACTGCAGGGTTTCGCGGGTCATCCTCTGGAATACCCTGCTCTACTTTACCCACAAGGTCAGCACCAACATCGGCAGCCTTAGTAAAAATACCGCCGCCCACTCTGGCAAACAGCGCGATCGTTGAGCCGCCCAAACCAAACCCAGCAATCACTTCCATGAGAATGTGATTGTTGTCAGGGCCAAGATCACTTAGCAAAATGCTCATCACCACGTAGACGGTGACCAGACCCAACACCGCAAGACCAACGAGGGCAAAACCCATCACCGCGCCTGAGTTGATGGCCACCTCAAACGCGCTGGAAATGCTCTTTCGGGCAGACACTGTGGTGCGCGCGTTACCTTGAGTCGCCACCATCATGCCGATATAGCCTGAGGCAATTGAGATAGCTCCGCCGAATAGGAAGGCAATTGCTGTGTAGATACCTTCGCGTATGTCAGGGGTGTGTGAATCATCAATCAAAATAGCGATGACTGCAGCGAACACAATCATAAAGATTGTGAGGAATTTGTACTCTTGCTTTAAGAACGCCATGGCGCCTTCAGCAATCGCACCGTGTATAAACTTAAGTTTTATACTTTCTTCTTCATTTAAGTCTAAATCTATTGGTATAGAAGTCACTTTCTTCATATAGAAGAATGCGATAGCCAGGCCCAAAAGCGCAAGAATGGTGGAAACTGTAATTGTAATCCCCGACATCTAAGTGTCTCTCCCAGTGGTAAGTTAAAAATTAAAGGCGCGCACTTTACCATAAGCCGCCAGACAAACAAAGCGGCTAAAAGTGTCTAAAATCGGGGATTTTGAGGGCTATAAACGACAGCCCCCAAAATGCTGAGGGGGCGGTAAATAAGTTAAGGGAATTGACGGTCTAGGATCGGCTATTTGGGGCCGGTTTTACGCTGTTTCGCCGCCCGTCTGCGAGCGGCTCTGGTGTCGGTTTCGCCGCGGGCGGCGCGGAAGGCCGACCTCAATTCGTCCACTTTAGCTTCCTTACGCTTGTGGACGTGTGGCTGTTTACTGCTGTCAAAATCAATTATGTTGTCATTCATAACTTAACCACTTGGCGCGAAATGCTCAGCCTTACTGAGCACCAATCTGGCGCATCAGATCATTCTTGCGAGATTCCAATTCAATAATGCGCTCTTTGGCCAGTGGCGCGAGAGTATTACCCGCCCCGTCTGTCTCTTCGTATTTAGCCAGTTCAGCGCTCAAGGCGTCCAGCAAATCCTCGGATACTGCTATCGCCTCGGTTAACGTCACCAACGCGGCATCATCGGTTTGCGTCGCCGACTCCACTTCCGCCAGCAGTGATTCTAATTCTGCAATTCGATCTTGTTTAGCCTTGGCCAGCGCAACAATTGCTGCTTGGCGCTCTTTGGCAGCCCGCACAACTTGCTCCTGAGCTACTCTTGCTTGCTCAACGCGAGCCAGTTCTGCTTCGGCACGTTGCTGCGCTTGGGCCTGCAAGCGACTTTTCTCAGCTTGCTCGGCTTCTTGTGCACGCTGCATTTCAGCAGCTTTCATCTGCGCCTGCTGCTGCGCCATGCGCTCAGCTTGCTCTTCGGCAGCGACGATGGCCGCTTGCTCGGCGGCTATTTCTGCTTCTTTGACACCGCTAGCGGCGCAGGAAGCCAAAAATAATATTAGGACAAGGGCAAATCCTGCTCGCATTTTGGCGGCAAGAGCGGTATCTATGTTCGGGGCTATGGCGCTGAAAATCATGGTTCTCTCCTTCGACCGGAAACCTATCAGTTTGTTTAAACCAATTGACGTAATGTTAACGTCAAGCTATTGATAAACAAATTTTTTAAGCTCTATATCTTATAAAATATGCCTTTCATCATACTTTATAGCTATAAACTGGCAATTTGCCAGTAAAATCAAAGCTAATTCGCATTTTTTGCCTAATATCGGCATCATCTGCCTTGTCACTACGGTATTAGTCCTACAAATTGCCTATGCAACGCAAAAAATCACCACTGCTCGGTCAGCTCGCTAAAACAGTGTTGGTGCTCATACTGAGCGCCCCTGTTGTGCTATTGCTGGCGAGCATTCAAGCCACCCGGCTGGTACCTGCAAGCGGCAATCTGGCGCCGAGCGAAATATCCGCAGTGCAGAACCTGCTGGTTGAGAATGCCCCAGCATCGACTAATTACGGCACTGAGCAGGAGATTGAACTAAGCCAAGATGAGCTCAATTTACTTCTGCGCTATGGCCTCACCTCTTCAGGCAGAACCCAACAGTGGTCAGGCAACCTGACTTTAGGCGCTGCTCAGGTGGATTTCATGAGCACCGTAAGCATCAAATTTTTGCCTATAAGGCTATTTATTAACGTTCGCGGCACCTTGGTCCAGCAAGACAACCTATTGGCGCTGCAACATTTGCGCATCGGCCTAGTTGATTTGCCCAGTGGCCTGATTCAAATGCTGTTGGACCGGGTCGTCTCAGATATTGACGACTCCAGTGTTGCCTTGGCAGATATCTATGGGCTAATGAATAATGTCAAATCATTAGAAATTGATGCAGGCAGCGCCAAAATGACTCTGCTGTGGGATCCAGTCCTAATGAGTCAGCTGACAGACCAAACCCGACAGCTTTTTGTCTCTAACGAAGACAGAAAGAAAGTAGCCCATTACTATCAGTTTCTCAATCAGATCGCAGCAACAACCCCGCTGGACATTAAAGCGGTGTCGTTGAATGCCTACCTTGTGCCCCTGTTCGCAGAAGCGCGCGCCCAATCTATAGCAACCCAAGATCATATCAGTGAAAACCGAGCCGCGTTCCAAGCTTTGGGGGCGTTTGTTAACCAAGAGGATATCGCCCAGCTCATAGGCAGAGAGTTGGCTCAAGACTTTGTACCATCTAATCAAATTGAAGTTAGAGTGCATCGCCGAGAAGACCTAGCTAAACACTTAACAGCCATCGCCTCAATTACCTCATCAGCGGGGGCCGACTTTGCATCAATGGTCTCAACCACGAAAGAAGCTTACGATGCTAGGTACCGAAGTGGCTTTTCGTTCTCAGACCTTGCGGCCAACACAGTTGGAGTAAAGCTCGCCTCCCTTGGCACGGCCAATCAAGACAGCGCGGCCAGACTGCAACTGCGCCTTGCCCAAGTAAAAGACGCGTCTGAATACATGCCGCTGTTTGGTAGCAATACCGATGGACTATCAGAAAATGACTTCAGCACTTTATACATCGATAGAAATAGTGCTGAATACATGCTCCGCGTGCAAGAAATAGAAAGCTTAGTTAGCTCAGCGTCTGTGTTTAAGGATTTAGAATAACTAACCCAGGAGTAAGGCCAATAAAATGTTAGATCTAACCCCTGAAGAAAAAACCCAGTTAAAAACTCAGCTACAGCAGATGGTATTTGAGCTCGAACAGCAGATCGGCCTCAGCGAAAATAGCACCACTGTCGTCACCCTAGACCAGAGTGCTGTGGGCAGGGTGTCTCGGGTCGACGCACTGCAGCAACAAAGCATGGCGCTTTCATTGCAGCGCAGCGCCCAGCAAAATCTCAGACAGGTTAAAGTAGCCCTTGGCTCAATAGAACGGGATTGCTTTGGTTACTGCCAGCACTGCGATGAGCCAATCGCTTTTGCTCGGCTGCAAATACAGCCCGCAACTCGCTTTTGCCTTAAGTGTCAAAGTGAGGCTGATTCGTTATAGCGTAGATCGAGCTGAGGCCAAATGTGGCCACCTTTCAATCCAGCAACTGGTAGTGTATAAAACGCCGGTTTTCCCAAGTTAATTTACATAGAATTACCGCCATGACAAAAAAAGGTTTCCAAACCACCAATCTGCACTCCGACCGGAAAGACAATCCAGAACATGGAGTTTTGCATAAAGCGATTCACACCTCTGTTGCCTTTGGCTATGAAGACGCCCGGCACCTTGCCGAAGTATTTCAGGGTAAAAGAGAAGGCTACAACTACGGTAGGCAACTCAATCCAACGGTGACAGCGCTGCAGAAGCGCATTACTCAAATGGAACAGGGCATCGCCAGCGTAGCCTTTGCCACCGGCATGGGAGCCATCGCCTCAACCATGTTTGCACTGCTTCGCAGCGGCGACCATATCGTGTCTAGCGCGTTCTTGTTTGGCAACACCAATAGCTTTTTTGCCACCCTGGAGCAGTTTGGCGTCGGCGTCACTTTTGTGGACGCAACCGATGCGGCCAATGTTGCCACTGCCATTCAGCCCAATACTAAACTCGTTTTCAGCGAAACTATCGCCAACCCTGCCACTCAAATAACGGATTTAAAAGCCATTGGAGAGCTATGTGAAAAGCATGGTCTGGTTTTTTGTGTCGACAACACTATGACTTCACCCCATCTTTTCAATCCAAAGGATGTCAGGGCCAGCCTAATCATTAACTCCCTGACCAAGTACATTGGCGGCCATGGCAACGCCTTGGGCGGCACGGTAACAAGCACTGGGCTATATGATTGGAGCAACTACTCGAACATCTATGAAACCTACCGGCAAGGCGACCCAAACACTTGGGGCATGACTCAAATCAAGAAAAAAGGCCTACGGGATATTGGCGCGACGCTGGGGCCTGAGGCTGCCCATCATTTAGCGGTAGGTTCAGAAACCCTGCCAATGAGAATGGACAAATCCTGCAAAAGCGCTCAAGCCATGGCCCAGCTATGTGAGGCCCATCCCAAGGTCAATCGAGTCTACTACCCAGGATTGCCCAGCCACCCTCAACACGCTCGAGCCACAGAACTGTTTCGCGGTTATGGCGCTTTGTTTAGTATCGACCTTGTCGATGGTGTCGACTGCTTTGACTGCCTGAACAAGATGGAAGATATCATTGCCTCGAGCAATCTGGGTGACAATCGAACCCTTGCAATCCCTGTTGCCCATACCATCTATTACGAAATGGGCGCCGAGCGAAGAGCCAGCATGGGCATTGCAGATTCAATGATCAGATTTTCAGTGGGTATTGAAGATACCGAAGACTTGCTCAATGATCTCACTAGGGCTTTCTCATAATGATCAAACTAATCGATATCAATGAACTCGACGAAGACACCTCTAAAGGCTTCGAGATAAATGACCAGTACCTGTTTGTGGTGCGTAAAGACGGCGAGGTTTTTCTGTATTGGAATCGTTGCCCCCATTTAGGCACGCCATTGGAGTGGGAAGAAGACCGCTTTCTAGATTCAGATAACGCGCTGATCCAATGCTCTACCCATGGCGCCCTGTTTCAAATAGATTCGGGGCTGTGCTTAGCCGGCCCCTGCAAAGGCAAGTCCTTACAGGCCATCCCCTTTGTCATCGAAGACGGTGTGATGTTAGTCGAAGAGGCTCTCTTCAAAACCCGCTCGCCCCACAATTAGCTAACTCATGACAGCTCAATAGCCAGCTCTTTATCAAGCTTTACGCTCGCCTGGGGCATATTCATGCTGGCTCGATAGGCTAGCAGCTCAACCCCTTTCTCTGCTGCTTGCCGCAGCAGACGGCCGTAGTCGGGATCAATCAGATCAGCAGGGCCCACACTCTGTATTTCGCTGTGCTGAACACAAAACAGTAGAACCGCGCGATGGCCTGCTTGCACCATAGCGATTAACTCTTCGAGATGCTTCTGCCCCCTTGTAGTCACGGCGTCAGGAAATAAACCAAGACCGTCACCCACACACAGACTCACGTTTTTCACTTCAACATAGCAGCTTTGGATGCTGCCCGAAGGCTCAATACGCTCAAGCAGAAAGTCTACCCGACTGTTTTGCGCGCCGTACTTCACCTCACTTCTTAACTGATCATAGCCACCCAAGCTGGCGATGACCTTGTGCTCGATCGCCTCCCTCACCAAGGCGTTTGCAATGCTGGTATTGATTCCTATCAGCCCCCCTGTTTCGGACTCCAAAAATTCCCAGGTATTGGGGTATTTACGGGCAGGGTTGGCTGAAGTTGAGTACCAGATCCTGCCGCCGGGGATCATGCAATTTTTCATGGACCCGGTGTTAGCACAGTGCATTGTAAGGACCGAGCCATCAGCCAGCTCCACATCAGCCAAGAAGCGTTTATAGCGTTTGATTAACAAGCCGGTTTTCAGAGGATTGGGATACTGCACTGGGAATTGGCTCCTGATTCACTGAATTATTTAACTAACGCCGACCTGAGTCGCTCTACCCCTAACTCTAAATCAGCCATGGATGTAGTAAATGCGATTCTTACATAACGGTCACATAAATAATGGCCGAAATCCGCCCCTGGGGTAATTGCGACGCCCTGATCTTCTATAAGCGCGCGGCAAAACTCCTCAGCATTGGCAGAAAAAGCGGAAATATCGGCATAGATATAAAACGCGCCTTGAATTTTTTCAGGAATCTTAAATCCCATTTCCCTGAGGGCTGCCGCTAAAAAATCACGGCGCTGCTTAAACGCCTGTCTGCGCTGTTCAAATATCGTTTCCGCTTCCTCGGTAAAGGCCGCCAACGCCGCATACTGGGCAATAGTTGAAGCCGAAATATAGAGGTTCTGTGCCAGTTTCGTAGCGGTTTCGATGTAGTCCTTGGGCACTACGATCCAGCCCAGACGCCAGCCGGTCATGCCAAAATATTTAGAAAAACTGTTTACCACAAACGCTGACTCGTCGACTTCCAAGATACTAGGCATATCTTCCACGTAATGTAGGCCGTGATAAATTTCATCCACCAGAAGATGCAGCTGATGTTTGTGCGTCCATTGACTCGCCTGGACCAGTCCTGCCCGCTCCATTATGGTTCCGGTGGGATTGCTCGGCGATGCCAGCCATAGCCCTTTAGTATTAGCCTGTACGTGTTTTTCGTAATCAGCCAAGCTGGGTTGAAAATTGTTGGCCATGGTTACCGGCATTAGCTGGGGCTGCGCGTTCATCAAATGAATGAAATTGCGAACGCAGGGATAGGCCGGGTCAGTGAGCAAGACACCGTCGCCCGGACCCACTAACATATGCGCCAGCAAGCTTAGCCCGCCGCTGGCACCGGGAGTAATAAGTATCCGCCTAGGATCTACGCTCACACCATTTCTAGTCTCATAGAACTGGGATATTTTGATCCGCAACTCCTCTAGCCCCGTGGCCGAGGTATAGTGCGTTCGGCCAGCGTCTAAGGCGTTTTTACCGGCGTCGATAATAGGACTTGCAGTACAGAAATCTGGCTCTCCTACTTCCATATGGACAATTTTTCGCCCTGCCTTTTCCAACTGCAGAGCGCGTTCCATGACACTCATAACACGAAAAGGCGAGACTTTTTCAATGGCACTGGGCAGTTTCTTCATAGGTCGACTCAAGAGCTTGCTTCAATTACTCGTAACACAGCGTTCGTCTGGCTCTGGGCGTTGGCCGAGCGTCGACATCACTGCAGTGGGCGTATTATAGGCCATGGCTTCTAATCAACAAGTGACCGGTCCTACAACCTGTTAAACATCTGGATTTATCCTATTGAGGTAATTTTTATAGCTTCACTGCGAAGAATCTGATAGCTTACCGAGCTTTCTGAAAACGAGCCCATTTCTATCAGGCTAAAAGCAAGTAAACAACCCAATTTGGCTTATCTCAGATAAGGTAAAATTTATTAAAAACCTAAGACGGACCAACAGGCGGATTCAATCGCTTTGTGGCAAAACCCAACCTTAGGTTCATTTTGAGGCATTAGAGATCATGTCCCCATCCCTTAGCGCTGAATCTCAACCAGTACTAAAGAACTTCGTTCCGTACAAGCCGAAAAAAGGCGAAGAGTACATGAACGAAAAACAACGATACCACTTCAAAAAGATCTTGTTGGACTGGCGCGAACAATTAATGCAAGAAGTCGACCGCACTGTTCATCATATGCAAGATGACGCTGCAAACTATCCAGACCCTGCGGATAGAGCCACGCAAGAAGAGGAATTTAGCCTTGAACTGCGTACGCGCGATCGAGAACGCAAGTTGATTAAGAAAATCGACAGCACTATCGAACTTATCGCCCAGGACGATTACGGCTTCTGCGACTCTTGCGGTATCGAAATTGGCATTAGACGCCTTGAGGCACGACCCACTGCCAGCAAGTGCATCGATTGCAAGACCCTGGACGAAATTAAAGAGAAACAGCTGGGAGGTTAAACCTCGCAGCTGTTGCTCATCTCACCCAATAAGCATTCGCTGCCGCAATGACTCCCATTGAGCACGTCACCGGTCTCCCCCCTAAGGCCAACCGAGACTACATAGGCCGGTTCGCCCCGTCTCCAACTGGGCCTTTACACTTTGGCTCCTTAGTCGCGGCCATCGCAAGCTACCTTGACGCCAGAAGTAATAACGGCAAATGGCTTGTTCGTATGGAAGACCTTGACCCCCCTAGGGAGCCCAGCGGCGCCGCCGATTTAATTCTGTTGCAGCTGCAGGCATTAGGCCTACAGTGGGATGACGAGGTTCTATATCAAAGCTCCCGCCTCGACGCTTATGGGCAGGCCTTAGACCGGCTAACCGACAGTGGCCTATGCTTTGCCTGTGATTGCACCCGCGGCAGGATTCAGGCCATAGGGGCGGTGTATGACGGACACTGCAGGCAACGCTCAATTGAGTTGGCCAAGCAATCCAAAGCGAAGTTCGCTATTCGCTTAAAAACCTCCGAGTCGCTAGTAAGTTTTGAAGACCAGATTCAGGGAGAGTTTCAGCAAAACATTCGCCGTGACTGCGGCGACTTTGTCATCAAGCGCAAAGACAAGCTATGCGCCTATCAGCTAGCGGTAGTTGTTGATGATGCCTATCAAAACATTACCCACGTGGTGAGAGGGCATGATTTACTAGACTCAACTCCTCGACAAATTTATTTACAGCAACAGCTAGGTGCACCCCAGCCCAGCTATGCCCACTTTCCAGTTGCCGCCGACATCCACGGTGAAAAGCTAAGTAAGCAGCACTTCGCTGCAGCAATTGACACTAATTCCGCAGTGGAATACCTCACGTTGGCCATGAAATTCCTAGGGCTGGACCCCAGCCATGCCGACCCAAAATCCACACCTGCGAGTATTTTAATCTGGGGAGCGAAGCAGTGGGATATACAGAGAGTCCCCAAGTTAGCTACTATCAGCGGCTCATGGTCTGTTTAGAACCCTAATTCGTGTATATCCCTCGCTCATTATTAGCTCTACTGGTAATCGTTTACCTGCTGTTCTTACTCAGCGTCGATTGGATCAATCAATCTGACGGAGCTTGGTGGCGACCGTTTGTAGTGGGGTTCATCATCGTTGCTGTTGCTAGCTGGGCTCACCGTAGGCAAGACCCTGATGAACTATGAACTAACGACCATTGCTGCGCTGGGCAGCGGCTATTTAGCCATACTTTTTGGCATTGCTTTCGTCACTGACAAAGGCTGGGTGCCAGAAAAAATTTCGCGCCACCCGGCCGTGGATGTTTTTGGACTCGGGGTGTTCGCCAGTGTTTGGTCCTATTATGCCTCTATCGGCAACGCCCAAAGAGAGGGTTATGGCTATCTAGCCCACACCATCGGTATCTCTCTGGCCTTCTTGCTCTCACCCTTGCTGCTGCGGCCACTGTTAGAACTTACCCGTACCTATCAGTTAAGTTCGTTAGCTGACCTTATCGCATTCCGCTATCGCTCACCTTGGGCAGGCACCGCGACTACCGTGTTTAGCCTATTAGGTGTGACACCTTTAATTGCCCTGCAAATTGAAGCCGTATCTGATGCGGCAGGTGTCTTATCCGGTGGTGTTGAAGAAGAATCTGTGGCGATTGGTTTCTGCGTTTTAATTACCCTGTTTGCTATTTTCTTTGGCACCTCCCGCAAAGCCGTTCGGGGCCGCCAGAATGGACTGATAATGGCCATCGCCTTCGAGTCTGTGGTTAAACTTGTCGCTTATTTGGCCGTCGGTGCCTTTGCCATCTATGGCGGCTTTTCAGGGTTCGAAGGGCTGGAAAAATGGTTGGCCGCCAATCCAGAGCAGTTACTTAGTCTCAAAAACACCGATTACTTCAGCTCTTTCCACATCATGGCTTTGCTGTACTTTACGGCGGCAGTGGCCATGCCCCATATGTTTTACATGACCTTTAATGAGATTAACGAAGAGCGCACCTTGTCCATTGCCAGCTGGGGCCTGCCTCTTTATCTGCTGCTATTGAGCCTGCCGGTGTTGCCTATTCTTTGGGCCGGCATACAGTCGGGCAGCAGCGTTCAAGTGGAATACTACCCAGTCATTATCGGCAATGCCTATGACTCCTCGCTTATCACCCTGATTGGTTATCTGGGAGGCTTATCGGCGGCCAGTGGTTTAATTATTGTGCTGACTCTTGCTCTAGCAAACATGTGTTTAAACCATTTGATACTGCCCCTGTACCAGCCCAGCGCAAAGCAGGACATCTACAGATGGCTGCGCTGGCAGCGCCGGGGCTTAATTACCACCCTAATCTGGGCTGGCTTTTTGTTTTACTACCTACCCGATGAGAGAGCCAGCATTCAGGTCATCGGCACTGTGGCATTTACCGCAGGTCTGCAGTTTTTACCCGGCACCGTCGCTATTTTGTATTGGCCCCTCGGCAACAAAAAAGGTTTTCTATCTGGCCTAGGTTGCGGCGCGCTGCTTTGGTTTGTGTACCTTATGCTGCCAATTGTTATGGACAGCCCAGCCCTGACCTTGGACTCAATCAACTGGAGAGATATCGCCGCGATTTCGCTCATCGCTAACTGCGTGGTGTTTACCGCCGTCTCGCTCATTACCCACACCACCGACGAAGAACGCAGTTCCGCTGACATTTGCGCTCTAGATACAATCAGGCGGCGCCGGCGAAGCGGCCTAGTGGCGAAATCACCCAGTGAATTCATACAGTCTTTGACCAAACCCTTAGGCAAAAAAACCGCAACCAGGGAAGTTAACCAGGCCCGCAATGATCTAAACATCGAAAAAAACGACCGTCGCCCTTATGCCATGCGACTGCTACGCGGCCGCTTAGAAGCCAATCTTTCAGGCCTGCTCGGGCCCTCAATCGCGCGGGAGCTAATCGACGGCTACATCCCCTACAGCCGTGTCTCAAAACACGGCAGTTCCGACCTCAATACTATTGAACGCCGCATCGAATCCTATCGCAGCAATTTATCTGGCATGGCCGCCGACCTCGATAATTTGCGTCGCTATCACCGCCAGATTTTACTCGACCTGCCCTTGGGCGTTTGCTCACTGAGCTATGACCATGAAATCATCATGTGGAACCACAGCCTTGAGACTTTGACGAAAATCAGCAGCGCCGATGTCGTTGGTTCCCAAGTGGCTGACCTAGATGAGCCTTGGCGCTCCCTGATGCTCGACTTTCTAGACGGCGATGCAGAGCACGCCTACAAAAAGAAGTTTGAACTGAACGGTCACAAAAAAACCGTCGACTTACACAAAGCCTCAATCGAAGACTCAGGAGAGAAAGAATTCCCTAGAGAGGGCAATATTTTACTAATCGAGGATATTACCGAAACAGAAATGCTCGAAGCCGGGCTGACCCACAGCGAACGGCTGGCATCTATCGGCAGATTGGCCGCCGGTGTCGCCCATGAAATCGGCAACCCAATAACAGGCATCGCCTGTCTTGCACAAATCATCCGCGACGAGTACCCCGACAAAGACCTCAGCACCCTCGCCGAGCAGATAATCGAACAAACCGACAGAACCTCAAAAATATTGCAGTCACTGGTTAACTTTGCCCACGCCGGAACCAACCAGGCCAGCTATGAACAAGAAATAGTTTCTATCGATGAATGTATGAATGAAGCCCGCATTTTGATCTCGCTAGATAAGAAAAACAAAGACATCAACTTTATTGTTTCATCTGATCCGGACGCTAAAATCTTAGGGGACTCCCAGCGTTTGCTGCAGGTGCTGGTTAACTTGATTAACAATGCGCGAGACGCCAGCCAGCCTCACACTACCATTAAAATCGAGTCTTCCATTGAATCTGATAAAGTGGTCATCGCGGTGGTCGACGAAGGCTTCGGCATCCCGCTGGCCATCAGAGACAGGATATTCGACCCGTTCTTTACTACCAAAGAAGCGGGCGATGGCACTGGCTTGGGATTATCTCTGGTTTTTAGCATAGTTGAAGATTTGCGTGGAAATATTGATATAATAAGTCCTATTGACAAAAATAAAGGCTCCGGTACCCGAGTAATTTTGCGTTTTCCTCGCTATCATGAGGAAATAAGTCCTAATCAAACATGACCCAAAACCCCGCTAGGCCCAAGCTCCCAGCGCTAGGAATAAAATGCACCACGTTTTAGTAGTTGAAGACGAATCAGTAATCCGCAGTTCATTGCGGCGCATACTCGAAAGAAATAACTATCAGGTCAGCGAAGCCGCCTCTGTCAAAGAGGCGCTAGACAACTTTGATATGGATAGCTTTGATATGGTGATCAGCGATTTACGCCTTCCCGGAGCACCTGGCACCGATCTTATTAAAGCCACTAAAATCCCGGTGGTCATAATGACCAGCTACTCCAGTATTCGCTCCGCCATCGATTCAATGAAAATGGGTGCAGTGGACTACATTGCTAAACCCTTCGAACACAATGAAATTATTGAAACTGTTGCCAAGATAATACGTGAACACGCAAAAAACCCCATCGCTCCCCCGATAGAAACCAACGAAGTCGAGCCACCAGTTCATGGCATGATTGGTAGCTGCCTGGCAATGATGGAGCTGTTCCGGCGTATTCGCAAAGTCGCCCAAACCAACTCAACCGTCCTGATCAACGGCGAATCTGGCACTGGCAAAGAGCTTGTCGCCCGCGCCATTCACAACCTCAGCAGCCGCTCAGATCATGAAATGATCTCCGTTAACTGCGCGGCAATCCCTGAGAACCTGATTGAGTCTGAGCTTTTTGGCCATGAAAAAGGCTCGTTCACCGGTGCCACTGCCACCCGCACTGGGCTTGTCGAGGCCGCTAGTACCTCCACTTTGTTTCTCGATGAAATAGGTGAATTGCCATTAGAAGCCCAAGCTAGACTACTTCGAGTGCTGCAAGAAAACGAAATACGCAAAGTCGGCTCGGTGCAGTCAAAAAAGGTCGATGTCAGATTAGTTGTGGCCACTCACCGTGATCTGAAACAGCTGGTAATCGACGGTTTGTTCAGAGAAGACTTGTATTACCGCATTAATGTCATGACCCTGCTAATTCCGCCACTGCGCGATAGAGGGCTCGACATCTTAGAGCTTGCCGATGCGATTCTTATTCGAACATGCACCAGGCTAAAGACCGCATTGCTTAGTTTTTCCAAAGAAGCGAGCCAAGCCATAGCCGTGTATGGCTGGCCCGGCAACGTTCGCGAGCTTGAGAATGCCATTGAACGGGCGGTTGTTTTGGCTGAAACCAGTGAAATAAGTGAAGAGCTGCTAGCCATAGAGAGCGAGGCAATCGGCAATCAAACCGACCTCTCCGCCGTGGCGCCTGCCCCCACTTTAAGCGAGCCTATCGAAGAGCTCTCCTTAGAAGACTATTTTCAGCGCTTCGTTGTAGAACATCAAGATGCGATGAACGAGACTCAGTTAGCTAAGAAGCTCGGCATCAGCCGCAAATGCCTGTGGGAACGCCGGCAGCGTTTTGGAATTCCTAGAAAGAAAAAATCCGCGGCTTAACCAAAGCCCGGGCTTCCATCTGAGATAACTCAAAAACACACCCTATAGTGTGTTAGGTTGTGCCTTATCGAGAGCCACTTTGGCCACCAAATTATTTGTTACTTTTTTGTCATATTTGTTACCGCTACGCAACTACCCAAATTAAGGGGCAGTTAGGTAACAAAAACAAGGGTTAAATCGGAAAATTCTAACCCCCAAGAACATAACTCCTTGTTTTAAAAGAATATAGCGTTTATGGCATGGTAAATGCTTTGTATATACTGATAATAAAAATAAATAATAATAATAATCCTAATAATAAGAAAAATAGCATTACTGAGTTATGTAACTAAGGTTAGTGCGTTAAAGATGGGTTGGGTTTGTGGCCAGTATCGATCGAGTTGATTGATCAACTTCAAAAATCCCCACCTGTACAACTAAGGATGCTTGTTTTGAGCTGCCTATTAATAATAAGAAAAATAAACTACTATAAAATTTAAATAACAATAATAACTATATTTAGATATTGGGGGACTTAGGTCCCCCTTGTTGTTTCTGCGTTTCTTGAATCCCCTAGGCTGTCAATTTCCTCGACTAGGTGTATCATGACTCTGCTTCAATTTTCAGATTTCCCGATTATGTGGTCTAACAATTGTTTTAATCCGCTTATAGCGCGGCGCTATGGACCTCCTAGTTTGAAAATCACACCAGCCCTGCCAACTCTTTTTTTGCCTTTGGCCATTGCCTCAACCATCGCTAACAATGAATCATAGTCAATCCAATGCCGGCTTTGAAAAAGCCCGTTTAGTAGAACGCGACCAACACAGCGTTTCCCGTAGGTTTATCTCCGATAATGCCCTTAAAGTTTTAAGCAAACTCAGCGCCGGAAATTTTGAAGCCTATCTGGTGGGTGGCTGTGTGCGGGATATCTTGCTGGGCAACAAGCCGAAAGACTTCGATGTTGCCACCAGCGCAACCCCCGAGGAAGTGCGTGCCCTGTTTAAAAACGCCCATATAATCGGTCGCCGATTTAAAATTGTGCACATCCGGTTCGGCCGCGAAATTATCGAAGTGACCACCTTTAGAGCTCCTCATATCCCTAATGTTCAACAGGAGGGCAAACACTCTAGAAAGAATCTTAAAGACTCGGTGTCAGCCCAGTCCTCATCGGGCATGATTCTCAGAGATAACGTCTATGGCAATATTGATGAAGATGCAGCGCGGCGAGACTTTACCATCAATGCCCTTTACTACACCTTAGATCAGTTTCGCATACTGGATTTTTGCGATGGCCTGAAAGACTTAAACGAAGGCTTAATACGCATGATCGGCGATCCCGAGTCGCGCTACCGGGAAGACCCTGTCCGGATGCTACGAGCACTTAGGTTTGCCGCCAAGCTGCAGTTTGAAATTGAGCCTGCAACCCTCAAGCCCATTGATGAACTAGCGCATTTGTTGGAATCCATTTCCCCGGCGCGGCTGTTCGACGAAACCATCAAACTGCTCACCGGCGGTCAAGCCGCCGCTACCTTCGAATTGATTCGCAATTGTGAAGTGGGTTATTACCTGTTTCCTCCCACCCTCAACGCCCTTGCTCACTGTGACGTTGAATCGGCGCGGCTGCTTGATTTAGCCCTACTCAATACCGACACGCGCCTAGCTGAAGAAAAATCTGTGACCCCTGCGTTCCTTTTCGCAGCCTTGCTATGGCCGGTGCTTACTCATCGAATCGATGTGAAGAAAGCGTCGCTTGAGAATGACTATCAAGCATTCCAGATAGTAGCGAATGAGGTTTTACTCGAGCAGCTACAATATACCGCAATACCTAAACGCTTTTCCCTTGTCACCAAAGATATTTGGGAGATGCAGTTAAGGCTGACCCGCAGAAATCGGCGCGGTGTCGAGAACGTGTTTGCCCACCCAAAATTTCGCGCAGCCTATGACTTTTTACTGCTGCGGGAAGATAGCGGCGAGGACCTAGACGGACTGGGCCAGTGGTGGACAGAATATCAAATAGCCAACGATGAACAGCGGCTAACTATGATCAGTAGCGCCCCTGGCGCGAATCAGAGCAAACCTCGACGCCGGCCTCGGAAAAAGCAGAGCTCCAGTTAATGACTCCAAATCTCAGCTTCCATAAAAATTTCCCCCGGTTTATCGCGGTCGAAGGCCCCATTGGCGTTGGCAAAACCAGCTTAACTAAACGCCTCGGCGAGACTTTCAATTACGAATTGCTGCTGGAGAAAGCCGAAGAGAATCCGTTTCTGGAGCGCTTTTATCAAAACCCAAAGCAGCATGCCCTGTCCACTCAGCTGTTTTTCTTGTTTCAACGCAGTCAACAAATTCAAGACCTGCGACAGGACGACCTCTTCGCCCCGGTCAGGGTTGCCGATTTTCTGATCGACAAGGACCAGTTGTTCGCCCAACAGAATTTAGATACCGATGAGTATGAGCTGTATTTAAAGGTCTATAACCATCTCACCATCGATGCGCCAAAACCAGACTTAGTCATTTATCTGCAGGCGCCAACCGATGTGCTGCTGCAGCGCATCCAGCGCCGCGGCATCGACGCGGAGCAGCTGATTGAACTGCAATACCTGGAAAACCTAAACAAAGCCTATACCGAGTTTTTCCACTATTACAGCGCCACGCCACTATTGATTGTCAACAGCGCCGAGATCGATCTAGTGCGCAATGAGGCTGACTACCAGCAACTGGTTGACTACATTGCATCGGTTCCCAGCGGCACTCAATATTTTAACCCGCGGACTTCGCTGCTATAGTTTCCGCCCCAGCGCCATCGCAAAAAGGCTGGCCAAACTAGCGCAGCAATTAATTCTCACTTGTTCCCACGAGCCAAACCAATGAGCACTCAATCCAAAGCTAAAAATGTCACGCTAACGACTCTGCAAAGAATCAAAGACAACGGCGAGAAGTTCTCCTGCTTAACCGCCTACGATGCCTGTTTTGCCTCCATCCTTGGCGAGCAGGGAGTGGAAGTCATTCTGGTGGGCGATTCATTGGGCATGGTGCTGCAGGGTCACGACAGCACCCTCCCCGTCACCATGGAAGACATGATTTATCACATGACCTGTGTTAAGCGGGGTAACAAGGGCGCGCTGCTGATGGGTGACCTACCTTTCATGAGCTATGCCTCTGAGTCCCAAACCTTAGAAAACGCGGCCGCACTAATGCGTGCTGGCGCCCACATCGTCAAGCTCGAAGGCGGGGCCTGGATTGCCAACACCACCAGACTCTTAGCCGAGAGGGGTATTCCAGTGTGCGCCCACATGGGGCTCACCCCACAGTCGGTGAATCGAATTGGCGGCTTTCATGTTCAGGGCAGAGACACCGCCCAGGCTCAAGCTATCATCGAAGAGGCCAAGCTGTTGGAAGCTTCGGGGGCAAACCTATTGTTGGTTGAATGCGTGCCTACGACGCTAGGCAAACGCCTAGCCGAGGCGGTCAACATACCGGTAATTGGCATAGGCGCGGGGCCGGACACTTGCGGCCAGATCATGGTGCTGCATGATGTGCTGGGCATCTCACCTATCACGCCGAAGTTTGTAAAGAACTTCCTTAAAGAATCAACCGACGGCATCCCTGGCGCGATTAAAGCCTACAGCGACGCCGTCAAAGCAGGGACATTCCCCGCGCCCGAGCACTGCTTTAACTAGCAGGCCCTACAAAGAGGCTGGCCAAATCGTCCAGACGCAGCAAAGTGATCCAATCCATGGACATAATCGACACCAAAGCCGAATTAAAAACCAAGCTCGATCAGCACCGAACCAATGGCGAGGTAATAGGCTTGGTGCCAACCATGGGCAACCTCCATGATGGCCACATCTCCCTGATTGAGATGGCAACCTCCCAATGCGAGTTTGTGGTGAGCTCGATTTTTGTCAATCCACTGCAGTTTGGTAAAGGTGAAGATCTGGCGGCCTACCCTCGAACCTTGGCCGAGGATTGTTCAAGATTAGCAGCCGCCGGCTGCAACTTGGTGTTTACCCCTACTGTTGCCGAGATGTATTCACAAGACTTGGCAGCTGAGACAATTGTTCATGTCCCTGGGGTCAGTGAAAATTACTGCGGCAAATCGCGGCCGGGGCATTTTGACGGGGTGACCACCATAGTCAGCAAACTGTTCCATATGGTACTTCCCCACCGTGCCTATTTCGGCCTTAAAGATTACCAACAGTTTTTAGTGATCAGCAAAATGGTTCGCGATCTGGCAATGCCTATCGAGATACTAGGCCTCGCCATAAAACGCGAACCCAGCGGCCTGGCCATGAGTTCGCGCAATAATTTTCTTAGCGCCGCTGAGCGCGCCACTGCGGCCACGCTCAACCGGGTGCTAGAGCAGGCCAAAGACAGCATTATTGCCGGCAGCCGGGATTTTTCAATGGCGATTGCAACGGCTACGGCAGCGATTAACAGCTGCGGCATGGCAACCGACTATTTTGCGGTGTGTAACGCTGACGATCTCTCCCCAGCGGACCCCTCAAGCGAGCATTTAGTCATATTAGCAGCCGCTTATTTAGGTGGGACACGGCTAATTGATAATGTTAGATTCTCTCTCACACAACGCCATAGTGACTAATATCACAGGTTTAGCGACTAGCGCCAAAATCGCACATCAAGTAGAGTTATTGGCTTATTTCTAGTTCGGCGAAAACCGCAGTATGGCACCGGGGGCAGCGGTGGCTGCCGGCAATTCACCCAGCAAAGTAGAAATTGCACAATATCCCAAAGAAGTGAGCTATTGCATGACTGATGAAAAGATTTATCCGGTAACAGACAGCATTTCCCAACGTAGCCATTTGAATCCAGCCACATTCGAGTCGATGTACACCGCCAGCATCGAAAACCCTGAAGAATTTTGGGCAGAACAAGCAAACGAGCACCTGTACTGGCATAAGCCATGGCAATCTGTCACCAAAGGACAGCTCGCCCAAGGAGACTCCACCTGGTTCAACGGCGCCAAACTCAATGCCAGCTACAACTGCATTGACCGCCACCTAGATCGCAAGGCCAACGCCACCGCAATCATCTGGGAAGGGGATGACCCAGCCGAGTGTAAAACAATCAGCTATCGAGAACTTCACGACAGCGTCTGTCGTCTCGCCAATGCGCTTAAAAGTCGTGGGGTTAAGAAAGGTGACCGGGTTTGCATCTACATGCCTATGGTTCCCGAGGCTGCCTATGCCATGTTGGCCTGCGCCCGAATTGGTGCCGTTCACTCCGTAGTGTTCGGTGGCTTTTCAGCGGAATCAATCAAAGACCGCATATTAGATTCTGACTGCCAAAGTGTAATTACCGCCGATGAAGGGCTGCGCGGCGGCAAGCTCATTCCCTTAAAGGCCAACGTAGATAAGGCCCTGCTTAGCTGCCCTGCGGTGCACTCAGTTTTTGTTGTGCGCCGCACCAACGCCCAAGTCGCTTGGGATGATTCGCGGGATGTGTGTTACCACGAAATAACCGAAGCGGCGTCCAGTGAATGCGAACCTGAGTTAATGGACGCCGAAGATCCCTTGTTTATTCTCTATACTTCCGGCTCCACCGGAAAACCCAAGGGCGTGCTACATACTACGGCTGGCTATCTGTTAGGGGCATGTATCACACATAAGTATGTGTTCGACTACCATGAAGGCGATGTCTTTTGGTGTACTGCTGATGTTGGATGGGTTACTGGCCATTCCTATATTATCTACGGCCCGCTGGGCAATGGCGGTATCACCCTGATGTTTGAAGGGGTGCCAACTTACCCCAGCGCCTCACGCTTTTGGGAGGTGATCGACAAACACCAGGTCAATATTTTCTATACTGCGCCCACGGCAATCAGAGCACTAATGTCCCAAGGCGATGAACCCGTTCTAAAAACCTCCAGGCAATCCCTGCGAATCCTGGGTAGCGTTGGAGAGCCCATTAATCCCGAAGCCTGGGAATGGTATTACCGAGTTGTAGGCGACAGCCGCTGTCCAGTGGTCGACACCTGGTGGCAGACTGAAACAGGCGCCATCATGATCACCCCAGTGCCGGGTGTAACCCCATTAAAACCAGGCTCTGCCAGCAAGCCTTTTTTTGGCGTAAAGCCTCAGCTTCTCGATGCCGAAGGCAAAGTTCTTGAAGGCGAAGCCACCGGCAATCTGGTGATCTGCCAAAGCTGGCCAAGTCAAATCCGCTCAGTGTTTGGCGATCATCAGCGCTGCATAGACACCTATTTTGCGCCCTACCCGGGCTATTACTTTACTGGCGACAGTGCCCGCCGCGATGCTGACGGTTATTTCTGGGTGACTGGTCGGGTGGATGACGTGATTAATGTATCCGGCCATCGTCTGGGTACAGCGGAGATAGAAAGCGCCTTAGTGCTGCACCCAAGCGTTGCCGAAGCGGCTGTGGTTGGTTACCCCCACGAGATAAAAGGCCAGGGGATCTACGCCTTTGTCACGCTAATGACTGGAGTTGATGAGTCGGACGCCCTCAAGCAGGAGCTGCGTAGTTTTGTTAGCAATGAAATTGGCGCCTTCGCCAAGCCTGAAATTATTCAGTTCGCGCCAGGTCTACCTAAAACTCGATCTGGCAAAATCATGCGCCGGATACTGCGTAAGATTGCGGCCAATGAATTAGAGTCCTTAGGTGACACGACGACCCTCGCAGAGCCTGCAGTGGTCGAACAACTCATCGAAAATAGAGCGATCATATAAGCCCAAAAGCCATGTCTACTTACACTGCCAAAATACATTGGGCCTACGCTGGTGACAAATTCACAGCCAACGCCTATTCAAGGGCCCACAGCTGGAGCTTTGACGGCGGCCTCTCGGTGCCGGCATCAGCTTCACCGCTGATTGTGCCCCTGCCAATGTCAGTGGCTGAAAACGTTGACCCCGAAGAAGCCTTTGTTGCCAGTATCTCTTCTTGCCACATGCTTTGGTTTCTTTCATTTGCCGCCAACGCGGGCCACTCGATAGCCGCCTACACCGACCAGGCTGTCGGCACTATGGGACGCAACAGCTCTCGCCAGCTGGCCATGTTAACGGTTGAGTTAAATCCGCTGATCACTTTGGCCGGCGGTCACGAGCTTGATGCCCGCATCGCCAAACAGCTTCACAACAAAGCCCATAGCCAGTGCTTTATTGCCAACTCTGTGCGCACCGAAATTATAGTCAATAGCGGCGGTGAACTATGAGTTTTCTCGCAAGATTAGCCAGGCTGCGCTTGACCCTAAACCGAGAAGATTCCAAAGTGCTGCGGCTGGTGTATTTTGTCACAGGCCTGTTTCCACTAACTCTGCAGGGCTGTATTACCTTGCTTGTGACAGCCCTGGCGTTAAGTATTTACGGTTATGGCGCAATGGACCTAATCGTGTTTTCGCTGGCGATCTGTGGCCTAGCGATTTTACTGTTTTGCCTGTTCTGCTCTATCATTAGCGGCATAATCATTCAGCGCCGAGTTCAGCAAACCTTGGCTGGTCGCGCCAGCAAAGCCATCCTGGTTGAAGCCGGCTACCCTAACGAAACTGGGTTTACTCTGCCGCCGTTTAATTTCTTTCCTTTGGTTAAGCTGAGCTGGAAGGTAGCTTATCCTGATGCGATAGAAACCCGAGTACGCACCGGCCCCGACAACGAACTCAGCGAAGAAATAATACCCAACCGGCGGTTTTATACCGATAAGTTGATTAGAGAATTTGAAGTGGCCGACGTGCTGGGGTTTTCTCGCTACTCATGGCGCCAAGAACAACTAATTAAAGCCCGCGCGCTACCAAAAACCGATTCGGTGCGCTCCCTGCCCCTGCTGCCATCAATGACAGCCGAAGACGGCATTCCAAACCCTTCAGGCGACCCCGAAGGCGACCGTATGGAAATTCGTCCCTACGCCCCGGGAGACTCCATCCGCCACATCATGTGGAAAGTGTACGCAAGAAACCGCCAGCTGAATGTTCGTCTGGCTGAAAAAAGCGTCTTTCACAGCAAGCGCACCGTCGCCTACTTGCTGGGCAGCCCTAACGACGAAGCCGCCGCGGCCATTGCCAGAGTCGCGATCGAATCGAAAGCACTGGGGGAAGACTGGGCTTTCGCGGCCGACGGCAGCGAAACACCCTGCTCCTCTATTGCCGATGCCCTGGACGCTATTGCTAAATCTAGATCACTGGGAAAACCGTATAGCTATGGCTTGGACAACTTTTTGCAGCAGGCCGTGGGCCGCACCGGAGCCCACTGCATTTTGTTTGCCGCCGCCGAAGCAGCGCCCTGGAATGACCAACTGGGGAAAACTATTTCCCGTTTTCCCGGTCAGTTCTCATTAATACTGGCCACAGATGGCTTTAAACCGGAAACCAAGGCCAGGGCTTGGCAGAAACTGCTGCTTAGAAGTAGCTTGGCAACGGAGCAAAATGCCCTATCAATGTCTGATTTGCGGCTGCTATTGACCAAGATAGGCCAGTTAGTAGAATCAACTATTGTTATTGATCGCAAAAGCGGCCAAAGTTTCGACAAAAGCCTGCGACGAGTATAGGGTTTCTCTTATTCGACAGACTCAGTTCATAGGCAATCTAGTTCTAAGACATTCAAGTTCTAAGACAATCTAGTTCTAAGACAATCTAGTTCTAAGACATTCAAGTTTTAAGACATTCAAGTTTTAAGACAATGAGGCTCACACATGATCGCTAGCCCCACCCGACATTCTCAAGGACTCTTTCCTACGGCTCTGCGCGCCGGGGTGATTGGCAGCAGCTTTTGGATTGTTAGCGTGTCTTTAACCGTGTTCAGCGGGTCTGTTGCCGCCTTTATGGGCTGCCTGCTGGCCTGTAGTTTAAGCGCCGTGTATTTCAGTGGCCCTGTTGTGAGTAAGCTGAAAACCAGCGCGCTGGTAATCGGCTTTAGCGCCATGCTGTTTTTTGGCTTGGCGTTAGCCCAGTTCATCGTCAGCAGCGGCACCCTAACCAGTCTGTTTTTGCCTATCACCGCGTTCAACTTTGCCGAAGCGGTTAAGTGGGCATTTTTGGCATTTTGTTTGACCGCGATCCTGCGCACCTTAGCCCTTAGAACCTCGTTCGGCCCAGTGCTGGAAATCCTGTTTGTGGCAGCAGCGGTTGTCGTCACCTTGGCGGCCCACCGCAACGGCATGATTCACCGGCCATTCTTCATTGGCGACTTCGCCTTGATCAGAGGCATCGACCCTTCCAATATTCTGCTGCTGTTTGGCTGCGCAGCGGTGCTCTCGCTGTCGGCGCTGCTGATCATAGAAAATCAACAGCGCCGGCTGCCCTATCACTTCGCAGTCATTGCACTGCTGTGCTTTTCCTTAGTGGGTTATGTGCAGTTCTTCGGCATGCCCTCGCCTCAAATGACCGACGATCTTGGTCTCACCGGCGCCGAAGGTTCAGCCGGTAGCTCGCGCGATGAAAACCCGTTTCAAGACAGTGAAAACACCGCCGACGACAAACAGGCACCGGTGGCTGTGGTAGTGTTTCGCGATGACTATGAACCCATTGACGGTTCCTACTATTTCCGCGAATCTGCCTACTCCCAATTTAATGGCACCCTGCTGGACTTTGCGACCCGCGCCGACATGGACACCGACCTGATCAAGAATCTGTCCAGCGCAAGAACCGAAACCAATCAAATGCCCGAGGCCCAAGGCCAACGCAAAGCGGTACGCACCACCATTGGTACGTTAGTGGCTCACAAATCGCCCT
This sequence comes from Pseudohongiellaceae bacterium, assembly GCA_047617585.1. GTDB lineage: Bacteria > Pseudomonadota > Gammaproteobacteria > Pseudomonadales > Pseudohongiellaceae > UBA9145. Next base: position 36,620 of record JBLGBD010000013.1, read on the forward strand.
TTGGTTTAGATAGCCCGGTGGCGTTTGAAAACACCCCCAACCCCAACAACTTGCGATTCAAACGCACCTACGATGCCTATTCGATGGCGCCTCAGTTCGGTTTCGATTTTCTATTGGGCCAAGAAACCGGCAGAGAAGACTGGTCTGAAGACCTGCGCCAGGAATACCTCAATCTGCCCGCCGACCCAAGATATCGCCAGCTTGCCCAGCAGCTAATCGCCAACTTAAAACCCGAGTTTAAGGATGACCCGTTTGCGAAAGCCTGGGCCATCAAAACCTATCTGGATGAGAACGGCATCTACAGCCTGAAAAATGATCACGCTTATGAAACCGACCCAGCCGCCTCGTTCTTGTTTGGCGATCTCACCGGCTACTGTATGCACTTTTCATTTGCCGCCACCTACCTGTTTCGCAGCATAGGCATCCCGGCTCGGGTAGGTATTGGCTACTCTGTGCCCGCCTCGAATCGGGCTGGCGGTTCCTCTCTGTTAATTCAGGCGATTAATGGCCACGCCTGGCCAGAGATTTATTTTAAAGATATCGGCTGGGTGATTGTCGACCCTGCTCCCCAGCAAACCTTAGTCGATATGACCACCGATCCACAGAATGAACTGCAACAGCTGCTTGGCGATATGCTGCGGGAAGATTCCGCATTCGATGATTTCTTAGAGGCTCAGCGCGATCCGTTTATCGATCTGGCGACACTTTTAACAATCGTCTATGGCCTGATTGCCGCCGCCCTTATCAGTGGCTACAGCGTCAAATTTTACCGCCTGTGGATTCCCACTCGGGCTAACCCTCTCAATGCCCATATTTTGAGCTATCGGGCGGTAGTGGATGAGCTGTCCGCCGTGGGTGTGCACCGGCGCTTTGGCGAAAGCCGCGAGGCCTTCGCCAAACGGGCCAGTGCAGTGGCCCCCAGCATCATGCGCTTGACCGACGAGCATTTAAAAACCGCGTTGGGCTCACCCGAGGCGGCGCACGCCAGTCTAGAGCTGTGGCCAACACTTCGAAAATCGCTACACCAAGAGCTTAGTAAAAGCATCAGTGGCTGGCGCCGAACTTTGGCAATGTTAAACCCATTTTCATGGCTGTGGTCTAAGTAAACTCAGCCAACTGGTACTCACCAACCTACGGAATTAAAGATGACCCAAGATTTATCCAGCGAAATAGCGCCACTTGAAACAGATAGCCCAGTAGCCCAGCCCAGCGAGAACGGATTAACCCAGGCAATGGCGGTTCTTAAGACTCTTACAGCCGCGGTTAAAGCGCAGGTTTTAGGAAGAGACAATGTAATAGAACTGGCACTGATCGCGCTGATCGCCGATGGCCACGTGCTGCTGGAAGACTTCCCAGGCTCGGGCAAAACCACCCTTGCCAAAGCCTTGGGCGAGGCCATTGTCGCTGATAGTGATCAAGCCGACAGCATCATTGCAGCGTTTCGACGCATTCAGTTTACCCCTGACCTGCTGCCATCGGATGTCACCGGCGCACCAATCTTTGACACCAACAAAAACGACTTTCATTTCCGCCATGGCCCACTGTTCGCCCATGTAGTGCTGGCCGATGAGATCAACCGCACCTCGCCCAAGGTGCAGGCAGCCATGCTTGAAGCCATGGGAGAAAAACAGGTGACTGTCGACAACGAAACCTATCCCTTGGATGACTTGTTTTTTGTCATAGCCACCCAAAACCCGCTGGACTTGGTAGGCACCTACCCCTTACCTACCCCGCAGCTGGATCGTTTCCTGTTCAAGATCACCATGGACCATATCGACCGCGAGTCGGAGCTTGAGGTGTTAAACACTTTTAAACAGCGCAAAGACCCCACCCTCGCCAAGCAGACGGTGACCCGCACTCAGGTGATAAACTGCAGAGCGCAAATAGAAGAACACGTGTTTATCAGCGACCCGGTTAAAACTGCGCTGGTTGATATTTCTCGTAGCCTGCGCCAAGACGACCGAGTACTGCAGGGCAACTCGACCCGCTCGATGGTATTGATGCTACCGGCACTGCAGGTCAGCGCCGCCCTGCGCGGGCGCAACTTTGTTAGCGCCGACGATATTGAATTGCTGCTGCCCAGAGTATTACAGCATCGCATCGAACTCGCCCCAGGGGTCGCCGACTTTGGTAAAGTCTTAAAGGACAATATGCGTCCGGCCATGGAACAGCTGGCCAGAGGCACGCTGTCTTAATGCCAACCCCCTGCGCCAACCGCTCGCGCTCAGTACTAGGTATTTTTGCCCTAGTGCTGGGCTGTGCGCTGACGGCGGCCAAAGGCCAAGACATTAGCGGCTTCGACGGCATAGAACTGCCCATGATTAGAGCGCCCCTGTGCTTTGGCATGAGCGGAGTTGCCGAAACCGAAGCCTTGGCAATCTGCGATGCCCTTTATCTGAAGCAAACCGTAAAAGCCCGCGAATTAGCCCAACAGTGGCTTGTGCAAGAACCCAATTTACCCGCCGCCCAGTTTGCCTTCAGTGAAGTGCTGTTCACCGTGGAGGGCAATATGGCCAGAGCCTTATTCCACCTCAACCGAGCCCAAGAGCTAACCGGCTACACCTCGCTGGACGAGGCGGTGGAGTCTGGCAATCTGCAGTGGCACTACTTAACCCTGTCTCAGCTGTCTTATGTGCATCAGCTGATGGGGGATCAGCTGAAGTCTTTAGAGTATTTGGATTTAATCAGCGAGATCTACGGCCAAGATGTTGAATCGTTTCGCGGCTGGCCGCTAATTAAGCTGAAAGACTTCGAAGGCGCCCGGGCCAGCGCCAACAAGGTGCTTGAAGCCACTGACGATTCCAGAGCGCGGTCACGGGCATGGAACACCCTGTGCGCGGTTGAACTGGCCAGCTTGGCGCCTATCGCCTCCAGCAACGCCTGCGACCTTGCCATCAGTGAAGACGGCGTTGATGACGACAGCGAAACCAATACGGTGTATTTAAGCAATGCTGCGGAAGTCTCCCTCAGCTTGTTGCAGATCGATAAAGCCGAAGCCTACCTTGATCGCGCTACCCGCTATCTAGACCCAGACAGCGTTGCCGATCCTTGGATCTACAAGCTGTATCTAACCATGAACCAGGGCCGCTTCGATGACGCCCGCACGGCGCTGGACCGCATGCTGGTGTGGCGCAACCAGCAAGAGCCCATTATCAGCGCCATGAACCGCGCCGAACACTTTTTGGTTAGCGCTAACTTTTTGCTCTTGGCAGGCTACGCCGAAGACGCTATTAAGCTGTCAATGACCGCGCTGAATCAACCCGACAGAAACGGCTCCTACAGCGCCGACGACTCCCAAAAAGACTCCTACGCGGCCTTGGTTAATATGATGGCCAACCGGGCTCAGTATCAAATTGAGCTGGAAAGAATCTCGACCCTAGGCTGGCTTGAGTCCGCTGGCGCAAGAATCGATAGCCTAGCCCTGCTGCTGGATGCCTGGCGCGCCGAGCGGCGGGCGGCATCATTGCTGGCTGATTTTGATACCCTGCAAAATAGAGTGCGCCCCTACGCCCCGCTGGAGGTGCATATTCCGGAGTGGGTTGAGCCAGAAATTATTGCTGTGATTGGTACTGGGGTCATGTCTACCATCCTAGACCAAGCCCGCAGCAACGGCGCGTTTCAGTTAAACGAAGGCTATTACTATGCCTACAAGGCCGAAATTTTTGCGCTAGAGGGGAATCACGCTTTGGCACTGGAGACTGGCGCCGAAGCCCTGAGCCTGCTGCCAAGCCAAGAAGTGCTGTTAAAAGCCCGGGTGTTGGCGCGCCTTGCCGATGCTGCCTGGGCGCTGAATGACTTAACCAAAGCCCAGCAATTTTATGAACTGGCCTACCGCCAAGACCCGAGTATTATTAGACGGCTGGGCACCGCCCTGCCGGTGCAAATTGTGCCGGACAGCAGCTCACTTGGCAGCGAGATCGCTGACTTATTGAAAAACTCACCGCGTTTTAAGAACGCTAGCGCAGGCCTGAGGATTGAAATTTCGGCAGCGTCTGATGTCTCCATCT
>JBLGBD010000014.1:0-40362 GCA_047617585.1 Pseudohongiellaceae bacterium
TCATCGCAAGAATAATTACAGGGGACACTGATAACTTAATAACTTAACCAAGACCCAACGGCTATCTCATCGCAACAGGCCTTATTTTATTATTTTATCAGTGTTCCCTATTTTCTGAAGTAGGTCAGATACCCCGTGAACATCTCTTCCCAGCTATTCAAATAATTACAGGGGACACTGATAACTTAATAACTTAACTAAGACCCAACGGCTATCTCATCGCAACGGGCATTATTTTATTAGTGTTCCCTATTTTCTGAAGTAGGTCAGATACCCCGTGAACATCTCTTCCCAGCTATTCAGTCCAAACCTTACTTCTTCTGAGGGGTCTGGGTTAAACGGGTTGCTCAGCGAGTTATCGAATGCCCCCACCACATGCACTGTGCTACCTGCGACGATCTCTTCAGGCTTGTCCAATTGATAGTGTGGCTGCCAGCCGTAGTTGTAGGCAGGAATGCTGAATAAATCTGTCTTCTCGCCCGTTGGCGATTCAACAACGAACTTCATTTTCTTGCCGCGAAAATTCATTCGTGCGCGCAAGCCTGTGACAAAGATTGTGTCTTCAACTTTATAGCTGGCCTGCATTGGATGGTTATCAGTATTGGGCGGTAGGACAAAGCGGCTAGAGATAGCAACCGTTTCTATTTCATTGGTAGCTGAATCTTCCGCAAAATAAAGCCCAATAGCAGATTCGTCAATTGTCGCTAAGCCGTTAGTCACATAATGAAACTGCATGGCTAGCTTATGCCCTTTTGGCACTAATACCGATGTCCCCTGAGGAAAAGTAATTGCTGGGTTCTGCCCAGGAATGTAGCTGCCTAAAAAGCGCCGGAGGTTAATTTCCTTGTCTTTTTCTGGGCCCCAGAAATCTTCGCCCTCTGGCACGATAAATGTCATCAGGTGATGCAACACGGCTTCTTTGCCGGGGCGATATTGAAATGCTCTTATCCGCACATCTTTGTCGAACGGCAAGCTAACTTCTGAATACACATAATCTTGCACACCCACCGCCGGAATCGATACCGGCTCTGCATTCATCACATAGTCAGGCTCACCCAGTTGCCACTCGAATTTTTTTTCCAACGGCACATCTTCCAGCGGATCATGGGGGTTGTCGCCCCGCGGTGCGCCGGCGTCCATCCAATGCAGCAAAGTTTGTATCTCGTTGGCCGAAATGTAATTGGCACTGGAAGAATGGCCTATCTGCGGATCCACCTGCATTGGCGGCATACGCTTGTTCATCAGCACTTCACGAATCATCGGAGACCAGCCTAAAACTGACACGTAGGTATCTAGCGCGAAAGGACCAACCCCTTCCCAGCGATGGCATTCCGAGCAGTTTTTTACGATGATTGGCGCCACTTCAGTGGAATAATCCGGTGGGCTAGACGCGTGAGTTTGTTGCATTGAGTATTCAATCTTGCAACCCGATGGGGCTATCGATACCGTATCTTTTAAATCGTCGTTGACTAACTTGCCCAGCGCGTCGTCTAAGGATTCTGCAGCAGGCCCACGGTACATAAGGGTCAAGCGTTCAGGATTAAACACTAACACTTGGCCGACAGCTGCAAGCCCTAAGGTTTGGGACACTAGCTGTGCCGCGTCATCTAACACCGGGTAATCCACGTTCCACATTTTTGCTTGCTCGCGGCCCAAACCATTAGAATCTAGCAATAAAAATTCAACATTCTCATTGGCATATTGCTGACGCAGCTTATTGAACGCAGAAAGCGCCGCAGGCATATCATCGCAGCTATTTGCATAGGACATCATCACCACGGCCTTGCGATGGAGGTAACGGCTTAACTGGTGAAACTCACCGCTGTCATCAAAAAGCGCAAAATCGCCGATACGCTCTACTGCTGAAAACCCAGCAGTGCTATACCCCAACAACAGCGCCATACAACTTGCGGCGCAAATTCTTTTTGCTGAACTCATAATTACCTTCTAATTGCTTACGCTAAATCCCTTATTTAGCCATTGGGTATTTACTCACGTGAGGATTTTCTTGCACCTCGCGCGAGTAGTTCCTATCTGGCTGTTCCATGCCGCCGCGCGCTGGCCCGCCGGCGTTATAAATACCGCCACGAAGTACAAACAGCATGTAGTCTATGGGCTTAACAATGTCTGAATTTTTATCGGTATAGCTGGCCACCATTTTGTCCATAGCTGCTTGCCGATCGAACTCATCCGGGTGCGAAAGAATGTCGGCAATAACAACTTTCAAGGCTTCTAGATTGTCGATGATAGAAGACGCTTCGGGATGCACTGTGTAAAAGTTCGGTGCAATAGATGGAATCGCCGGGATGTCGCTAGGCAGCGACACCAAGCTGCCATGGAGCCGCGTGGTTTTGTCTTCATACAATCGCAGTGCATTTTCTAGATCGCGGGCTTCAGATTCGCGGTCCGGGCTGGTGATAATAATTTCTAAGGTCGCCAGCTTTAACCACTGCGACGCCCAATTAAGGCCGCTGAACTGAGGAAAGCCAGCACTGTAGGCATAGGCGTGTTCATGTTCAGACAATAAATCTTCCGATTTAGGCCTCGGGCTGACTGATGTTTCATCATCACTTAGGTAAACCTTAATGGCCTCGTTCACGGCAGCCTTTTTGTCAGTAAAGCCGTCGTCAACGTGGATCGCGATCACTTCTTCAACAAAGGCACGGCCACGCTCAAGGGTTGCGACTGCACGAGGGGTAAGACTGCTTAGATCTCGTAGAGTAAGCTCAGGATTTTGTGCATCGTGCTGCTTCCGAATCGTTGAGATCAGGCTTGGTGTTGCGCGGCTTTCGAATACTCGGTAGGGCCCAAGCATCGCTAGGTGACCACCGGAAGAATGATAGTGAGACGCCGTTGCCAAAGACAGCTCGAATAGAGAGTCTTTTAAAAGGCCCTTACCAATGTTTGAGGTGGGCGAGGAATTTGTGACATCAATTTCTTCAAGTACCCGCGCAAACACCACATCGTGGGCACGCATCGCATTGGTCAATTGTGGATACAAAAAATTGAGCACCGAGTTGTCTGCCACCGCCGCTGAAGACTGGATAATCAAACAGCCAGCTACTGCTATTGCAGCAATAGATCGTTGAAATAATTGAGTGAACACGTTTCGCACCGCCTTAGTCCCAAAGTTAAGATAAGTATGATCGCAAAGTTCGGGACCTTAGAGTAGTTACAAACATCAGTTTCGTCTATGGGACCAATTGTCGCAGCATGCTAAAAACCCTGACTGACCCTCTATCCAACTGATTTGAATAGTAAATGTAACGAATCGGGGCCTAATCTGACTACCTGTCCAGTAACAAAATACTACAAACAACAGGCCCTAGAATTGGCCAACATTTAGCTGTACCGAAGCCCCAATTGGGCCCAAGTTAACTAAATTGGAATCACCCCCGAAACGCAGCAAGCCCTAGTTTTGTACATTCATTAAAAGTAGGTTAATTTTACCGCCTACTCGACAGCGGCAATATTGGCACAACGGAGCAATACAGCATGAATAAATACACGGCATTGGTTGTTTTCAGTTTATGGGCCAGTGCGGCAGCCGGTCAAAACCAACAGGCCAACTGCGAGCCCGCAGATTTAGTGCTTCGCAACACCACTGTCTACACAGCCAACGACGCCCAATGGACCGCAGAAGCGGTGGCTGTGCGAGACCAGCGCATCATCTTTGTTGGCTCCAATGTCGATGTCCAGCGCTATAACTGTGGCCAGGCCACCGTATTGGACTTAGCGGGCAAGACAGTTTTCGCCGGCTTTACCGACAGCCATCAGCATTTAGAAGGCGTGGGCCGCCGCACAAAGACCTTAAGCCTGTTTGGCATCCCTACCTTGCAGGCAACTGTCGAAACCATCGCCGATTGGGCCGATACAGTCCCCGACGGCAGCTGGGTACTTGGCAGAGGCTGGATCGAGCGGGAGTGGACCGACGAAGAGCGCTTCCTCAATAAATACGATGTGGATCCATTTACTCAGAGCAAACCCCTATTCATGCCTCGAGCAGACGGCGTTTCTGCTTTGGTGAATTCTAAGGCCATGGAAATGGCCGGAGTCACCCGAGACACACCCGACCCCGAGGGCGGCAAGTTTGAACGTGATCTGGACGGCACCCCTAACGGCTATGTGTTGGCCAACGCAATGAACGTATTCAGGGCCATCATCCCAGCCGACACCGACGCTTATCTGAAAGACAATTTGGAGCGAGGTTTGAGCTCCAACGCCGCCTTAGGTTGGACCCAAACTCAGGACGCCGGCATGTCCTATCGCCTGGTGGGATTGATGAAACAAATTCACGCCGAAGGCAATATGTCTCACCGGGTGTATGCCGCCATCCCCGTTGACGAAGCAGGCCAGATGATCGCCAAGGGCCGCGAAACTACCCCAGACAATATGTTCGATGTGCGCGGCATTAAAGTATTTATCGATGGCACCTTAGGCTCCCGTGGCGCTGCGCTTATTGACAACTATTCAGATGCCGACCACAACGGTTTTATGAACCGCACCACCGAAGCAGAGTTGGTGCCGATTCTCCATGCCGCCCTTAGACAAGGCATCCAAATCGAAACCCATGTAATTGGTGATCGCGCCGTACGCACTTTGCTCGATTGGTATGAAGAAGCTTACAGCGCTGTGCCAAGATCAGAATGGGCTAGCGAAGATTTACGCTGGCGCATGGAACACGCCCAAATAATCCCACCGGTGGATCAACAGCGTTTTGTTGAGCTAGGCGTGTTGCCTTCCATGCAGCCCAGCCACGGAATTGGCGATTTGAATTTTGCCCCCGACAGACTAGGCCCAGACCGCTTAGCCTACGCCTACCCTTGGCAAGCTTTGGTGGACAAGGGCTTGATGATCTTGGCGGGCTCCGACGCACCAGTTGAGGAAGGTGACCCTCGCATCGAGTTTTATGCAGCGGTAGCCCGCAAACGCCTCGACGGCACTTCAGGCCCCGGTTGGCACCCAGAGCTTGCCGTCTCGAGAGAGACCGCACTAAAAATGCTAACAATCTGGCCTGCCCACGGCGCCTTCCAAGAAAGCATTCGAGGCTCGATTGAAGTTGGAAAATACGCTGATTTTACAGTGTTCGATCGCGACCTGATGACCATTCCCGAACCAGACATACTGACCAGCGAAAACGTCATGACCATAGTTGGCGGCCAAATCACTTATCAAAAGGCACGGTAATCACACTATGTTTTACGAACCGAAAAAGAAAAATCACAACCTTGCCAAAAATCCGTTTAACTCGCTGATCCTGCCACGGCCTATTGGCTGGATTAGCTCAGCAAGCAAAGCCGGAGTATTCAACCTGGCACCTTATAGCTTTTTCAATGCTGTTTGTTATCAGCCCCCCACGGTGATGTTTTCCGGCGGAGTTGGCGCTCATGCTGATGGCATGAAAGACACGGTGAGAAATATTTTGGATACCGGCGAGTTTGTCTGCAACTTGGCAACTTGGGAAAACCGTGAGGCTATGAACCAGTCCTCAGCTAATGTTGCTAGTGATGTGGATGAGTTTCGGCTAACAGGGCTTACCCCCACTGCGTCTACCCTAGTTGGAGTGCCGCGGGTTATTGAAACCCCAGTCAACTTAGAATGCCGCTTTATAAAAAGTGTAGACATTCCTGGCTGGCAGGATGCTGACAACTACATAATGATTTTAGGCGAAGTTGTCGGGGTTCACATTGATGATAGCTACATCACCGAAGAAGGCTTGGTCGATATTCGCAAGATGATGCCCATCGGCAGGCTCGGCTATGATGATTATGCCCGAGTGGACGAGCAGTCTATTTTCAGCATGACGCGACCGAAGTAATGCTGGAGCGCCCGCTTGTTGGAGTAAAGGTGGTGTCGGAGTAACTACTCCGACACCGATATCCTCCGTTACACTTACTTCAGTGCAGAGTAGTCAGTGGCACTCATAGTAAATGCCTCGGCTGATATTGGCACTGGGTATTTGGCCAGCAGCGCTAACCACTCTGAATCAGTACGAAATGCATCCCATACCTCAGTGCGGTGCGCGCGGTCGCGGTAAGCTAGCATCCAAACCAATGTATTTGGGTCTTCAAGCTTCTGCCATACTGCGATGATTTCCGCGCCCAGACGCTCGAAGATTTCGATTTCTTTTTCTCTAAAGCGCTGGTGCAGATTATCGATCCCACCCACGCCATCTTTCATTGGTTCTGCGGTATACATGCGCAGCTCAAAGCAGCGCGAGTCTGCGGCTACATTGCTTGATAAATCTGCAGCGAGATCGCCCGCAGGGCCACAGGGCGCTTGTTGAGCCAGCGATAGCGACGAGAACCCCAAAGACAATAGTAAACCTAGTAGCACTTTCTTCATTGTATTTCCCTTATTGGTGAAGTAACGAATTCGTTTGGCGCCAGAAACCTCCAGCAAGTTAGTTAGAGCATTAAGGCCCGATATTACCGCACCTTCCTGCCAACCTAGATGGTAAGTTAAGTGATCTCCGGCAAATAAGAAAGGCCCATCGGAATTTTGCAGCACGGCTGATGGATTAGAAATGCTCCAGCCACCCAGTGAGTAGGGTTCTTTGCTCCACACAACAGATAATTCTCGGCTTACGGTGCTGCGGTATTGAGGATGAATCTTTGCACCCGCCGCCAACGCAAGTTTAATCCGCGCCTGCGGGCTTAAGCTCTCAAAAAACTCGCCTCGCTACCGCCAAACAAATACGATCCCAACAGCACCCCCTCGCTCTCCCCGAAGCCGCCAGAGGGATACCACAGCTGGCGGATAGTAGGATCGGTCCAAGTTATGCCGCCATAAATCTGCTCTTGCTTCTCCCAAAACTGAGGCGATTGAAATGCGATTTTAGTGGGGTTTGCAGACTGCACCTGCCGAATCGCGCTTTGGGCAGCCGAGCTAAAATCGTTGGAAATATTGGCCAGCGCGCTGGGAGGAATAGTTACTACGGCATAGTCAGCTTCCACAGCCCCGGTTTGGCCGCTAGACCTGCCCTCGATATGAACACCTGTTCCAGAACGGCGAATGGCCGTCACATCAATATCATAGTAAATATCGCCAACAAGCTGCTCGGCAAACCCATAGCCGATTTTGTCCATACCGCCAACCGGCTGCATCATGGTTGCCGATTGATTATAGCTTTCGGTAAAGTTAGCCACGAATGGCACATTTGGGTGAAACAGAAAACTCTAGACATCAACTAAGGAGTCAAACTGGGCGGGAGTTAAGCCACCCGTGCCAGCTCTTACCCCAGCACGGGTAGAGCCAGTAGCGCGAAACGACAAGTTCAACGCCCCGTAATCGGAAAGCACTGCAAGCACCGAGGCCCGCTCGTTAAAACTAATCTCTGCGCTTAAGGTGTTGGCGTTGATGGCTTTAGCCAACAGCTCGGCAATATAGCCCTGGGTCGAAGTAATCACTTCGCGGGCTCGTTTAGGCTGGCCGCCAAAGGCAGTGCTGCTGTGAATATAAGCCCCTCGATTGTTATTAACAAACGCCTGCAGGGGAATGCCAAGCTCGCTACAGTAGCTAAGTAAATTGCCATGATGCTGGGGTATGCGGGCCGCGCCGGCATTAAAATACAGTTCAGGATTAGCATCGAACTGGCACACTTGCTGACTGTCGGTTTCTTGGATGACTGAGCCCCGGCGCAGGGTGTGGTTGCGTCCACCCGGGCGGCTGCGGGCCTCAAGCACATAGGAAGGGTAGCCCGCCTGCTTAAGTTCATAGGCCACCACCAACCCAGAAATACCGGCACCGATTGCGCCTACGGTGGGTTTTGGGCCAGCCATATTGAATGCAGAGCGTTCAACCCACTGCTTACGAGTTTGCGCTGCTTTCACATCGCCGGGCAGCAACAGCCTTGGTGGCCGCAGATGTTGTGTTAATATTATTGGCGATTCACTTGCCCAAACAGTCTCGAGGAATTCATGCGCTCATTTTTGCTAGCACTTTCACTATTGATCGGCCTAAACAGTTGCAGCGAACAAACTCCGCCTGCCTCCTCCCAACAGCAACCCGCCCAAGCCTTTGCTCGGCCGGCCCTTGACCAACTAAGCCAGCAAGAGGCAGCAACTCGAAAGGCAAGAGTGTCTAATATTGCGTATAACTTAGATATAAACCTAGCCAGTGAAACAGACTCTTATTCAGGCACTGTGATCGCTCAGTTCGATCTTGCGACCAACGACGGGCCGCTGGATATTGATTTTACGGGAGGCTCGGTAAATGCAGTCACTGTCAACGGTGAAGCCCTCACCACTGACTACAATGGCTTTTACCTGCTGCTACCAAACTCAGCATTGCAGCTTGGCGCCAATACAGTTTCTATCGAATACTCCCACCCCTTTGATCAAGACGGCACCGGCCTGCACAAATTCACCGACCCCGAAGATGGCAATGTGTATCTCTATACCTATTTATGGCCCTACTACTCTAACCGTCTTTTCCCAAACTTTGACCAGCCCAATTTAAAAGCCACCTATGAACTTACTGTGCATGCCGACCCTAGCTGGCAAGTAATCTCTGCCATGACAGAAGATTCGGTCACGGCTAACGGCGATGTCGCTACCTGGCATTTTCCTGAGTCGGAAAAATTCTCTAGCTATATTTTTTCACTCCATGCTGGGCCTTACCAGGTTTGGGAAGACATGGCAGGTGATGTGCCCATTCGACTAATGGCCCGGCAATCGTTGGCTGAGTACGTGGACGTGGAAGAATGGATGACTTACACCAAGTCGGGCCTTGCCCATTATGGTGACTACTTCGATATTCATTATCCCTTTGTAAAGTATGACCAAGTGATAGTGCCAGACTTTCTCATTGGCGCCATGGAGAACGTAGCAGCTGTCACATTTTCAGAAAGCTATGTGGACAGAGGCGCCGGCAATCGCTTTAACAGCCAACGGCGCGCCTCGACTATTCTCCATGAAATGGCCCATATGTGGTTTGGCGATCTGGTCACTATGAACTGGTGGAACGGCTTATGGCTGAACGAAAGCTTTGCCACCTTGATGTCGGCCATCGCCGTGTTTGAGGCCACTGAGTTTGACGACCTATGGCATGACTTTTATCTTTCTGAAAACCTAACGGCTATTTCAGCAGACAGCGCTGTGTCGACTCACCCTATTGAAGTTGAAGTTGCCAGCTCCAATGATTTCTTTAATGTGTTTGATGCTATTACTTACGACAAAGGCGCATCGGTGCTTAACCAGCTGTCTCATTATATCGGCCGTGAGAACTTCCGTATTGGGGTGTCTAACTATCTCAAACAGCACTCTTGGGACAACACAGACCTTGCCGACTTTATGTCTGCCTTGTCTAACCAGTCGGGTATCGACTTAGGCCCATGGGCTGATGATTGGATGTATCAAGCTGGCGTGAATCAGATTGAAGCGCGCTATAGCTGTGACGCCAACCAAATTGAGAGCTTTGCCATTTTGCAAACCGCACCGGATAACTTGCCCACGATTCGCAGCCAAAGGGTGCAACTGGGTTTATTTGCCACCGACGGCAATGGCGAGATTGCGCCCTACGCGTCTATTGCTGTGGAGATCAACAGCGCCGAGACACAAGTGCCGGAGGCCATTGGGCAACCCTGTCCAGAGTTGGCGCTACCCAATTACGAAGGCTGGGGCTATGCCACTATAAAACTAGATAACCGCAGCGTTACTAGTTTGATCAGCGATGCCGCATTGGCAAAGACTAGCGACCCACTTCTACGTTCGATGTTTTGGACTGCCATGATCGATGCGCCAAGCAATGATCAGTTAGAGCAGGCACAGCTTTTGGAGATGTTAGTCAACAGCTTACCTGCGGAGCAAAACGACAGAATTATGCGGCAGACCTTGTCTGAATTGGTAGGCCGATTTAATCGACTGGAACGGATGGGCGCGAGTTATGCTGAAGAACTCGCAAGCTACGGTGTCATGGCCGAACAACAGCTATGGGCCTTGGCGCTGGAAGGCGTATTTGAGAATAATGACCAAGGTTATTCGCAATCGGAAAGCACCTTAAACCTGCGACTAGATAACTACATCAACTTGGCACGGTCGGACTCAGCCCTGAGCAACTTAATCAGCCTGATGAACGATGATTTTCAAATTCAAGGCCTAACGGTTGGCCAGGGTTTACGTTGGAATATTATTCAGCGGCTAACTAACCGCGACCATCCGCAGGCAAGAAATTTATTGCAGGCCGAACAGATACGGGACCCATCGGATGCTGGCCGCCGGGCTGCTATCGCGGCAGAATCGGCGCTACCAGATACGGCAATTAAACAGGCGTGGCTAGACAGAATTTTAGAATCAGAAACCCCACTGCCTTTATCAAACTTGCGCGCCTCCATGACCTCGCTGTTCCCGCCTGGGCAAGAGCAGTTTCAACTTGATTTGCTGCCGCAGATGACTGCCAACCTAGAAGCACTTGCTCAAACCCGTGACAATTATTATTTGCGCACCTACGGCCAAGCATTGTTCTCAGGTATTTGCGATCAACAGGGTTTAGAGATATTGGCCAGCGCGACGGCAAACCCCGATGCCCTTGGTGCCACGTTGTACCGATTTATGAGCGAAAACGTTGAAGACGGCCAAAATTGTGTCGCGGCAAAAACCAGATAACTCATGCTAGTAGCAAGCGCTTGCTAACAAGCAACCAAGGAGAACTACAGTGACTAACAAAATAATGACATTGCCTAAACGCCTATCGCTTTGCGGCTTGGTTGCCTTAGGCTGCTTGAGCCAGTTCGCGGCCGCACAGGAAAGTGCCTACCCACTGCAGATGAGCAGCAACCGTAGCAGCCATCGCCCTGAAGTGCCCGGCCCCAATGGTTTGGTTACGGCAGGTCACCCGCTAGCGGCCATGGCTGGGCTGCGCATTCTAATGAGCGGCGGCAATGCCATTGATGCCTCGGTGGCGACCTTAGCTACTCTGAATGTAGTGCGGCCGCAGATGTCAGGCGCCGGTGGCAATGGCTTCCTAACCTATTTTGATAAAAGCAGCGGCCAAATGCATTCCTTGAGCGCAACCGGTGCGGCGCCCAAAGCATTAGATGCCAGTACCTTGGATTCCGATCAATTAGACAAAGGCATTTATGCAGGGGTTGTACCTGGTTTGTTTGGCGGCTGGATTTCCATGCTGCAAAAATTCGGCACCCTGTCTTTGTCTGAAGTGATCTCCCCCGCCATTGAGTACGCTAAAAATGGCCACCCTATTGAAGATTCAGTGGTACGTTCTATTACCGGCTCGGTTGATATCTTTCAACAGTTCCCTAGTAGCGCCGCTATGTTTATGCCCCAAGGCCGCCCACCAATAACCGGTGAAAATTTCACCATGCCTGACTTGGCTAACACCCTTGAACGTTTAGTCGCCGCCGAACAACAAGCGCTGGCTGCGGGTGCTAACAGGGTTGACGCCCTGCAAGCGGCCTATGACCTTTTTTACAAAGGCGATATCGCCAAAGAAATGGCAGATTTCTATGCCGCCAATAATGGCCAGTTCACGGTTGAAGACTTTGCCAGCTATAGCCCCACGTGGAACGACCCAATTCATGTGAACTACCGTGGCTATGACATTTATAGTTCACCGCCTTCGTCCCGTGGCGGGCTAGAAGTACTAATGCAGCTGAAACTGGTGGAAGGTTATGACCTTGCAGCCATGGGCGCAGAGAACCCAATGGTGACTCACCTATTAATAGAAGCCATAAAAATAGCCAAGGCCGACATCTATCACTATGTGGCAGACCCAACTCAGTTCGAGATGCCAGTGGCCGGCATGTTGTCCGATGGTTATGGGCAAACGCGGCGCGGCCTAATCTCTATGGACGCTGCCATTAGCTTTCCTGGCCCCGGCCAACCTCCCGGTTATCAAGACTCTAGCGCCTTTGCCGCGCACCAAAACATTAGCACAAACCTAGCCGCCATGGACCAAGACAGTGTAGCTGGCAGCACCACCAGTTTCTCCATAATGGATAAGGCCGGCAATGTGGTTGCCGCCACTCCAACCCACGGCGGCTCGTTCGGTACTGGTGTCGTTGTGGGCGATACCGGCATCACCTTCAACAATGGCACCCGGGTTGGCTCAACCTCCCCCTATCCCCAGGACATTAACTTCGCCCGCGGCGGCCAAATCCCTATCCTTAACAACTCACCTATTATAGTGATGAAAGACGGCGAGTTTATAATGGCCTTGGGCACACCCGGCGGCGAAACCATCGGCCAGACCCAGTTTCAAGTGCTGGTCAACGCGTTGGACTTTGGAATGCCAGTGCAGGCTGCTATCGAAGCGCCCCGCTTTAGCGTGTTTGCCGAACCTAACTTCTATCAGGAAGGCGCAGAGATCACGGTACGCATTGAAGACCGAATATCCCGTGAGCACTTCGACCAGCTTAGCGCCATGAAACATACCCTGCGCCTAGCCCCCGCCTTTTCTTTAGGCAGCATTCAAGCCATTTTAAAGAACCAAGAATTAGGCACGGTAACCGCCGGCGCCGACCCTCGCAGGGCAGCCTATGCAGTGGGTTGGTAATCCCAATCCATGGTTTTAAGCGGGCAAATGGAAATAAATTCGATATTTTGCCCGTAAATCCTTATAGTACGCGCCATTCCATGAGCATCAACCTCACTAATAACACCATTTTCTAGTTTTAAGGACGCCCAGTGATATCCACAGCAAACGTAACCATGCAGTTTGGCGCTAAGCCATTGTTCGAAAATATCTCGGTAAAATTTGGCGAAGGCAATCGATATGGCCTAATCGGCGCCAATGGCTGCGGCAAAACAACCTTCATGAAAATCATGGACGGCAGCCTCATGGCCAGCGCCGGCAATGTCTCTATTACGCCTAACGAACGGTTAGGCAAATTAAGCCAGAACCAGTTTGCGTTTGAAGAATACTCGGTCATCGACACGGTGATCATGGGTCACGAAGAGCTCTGGAAGATCAAACAAGAACGCGATCGCATTTATAACCTGCCAGAAATGTCAGAAGAAGACGGCATGGCAGTGGCCGAGCTAGAAGTTTTGTTCGCTGAACTTGACGGCTATACCGCCGAAAGCCGGGCCAGCGAATTGCTTTCAGGCGCCGGCATAAGCCAAGACTTACACCACGGCCCAATGACCGAAGTTGCCCCCGGTTGGAAACTTCGCGTACTGCTAGTGCAAGCCCTATTTTCAAACCCCGATATTTTATTGTTAGACGAGCCCACCAACAACTTGGACATCAACGCCATCCGTTGGCTGGAAGGCGTGCTGAACGACCGTAAATCCACCATGGTGATAATCTCTCACGACCGTCACTTTCTAAACGCCGTGTGCACCCACATGGCCGATATAGATTTTGGTGAACTGAGAGTGTACCCAGGCCGTTATGACGACTTTATGATCGCCTCGACTGCAGCAAGAGAACGCTTACAGTCAATCAACTCCAAAAAGAGTGCCCAAATTGCAGACCTACAGCAATTCGTAAGCCGCTTCTCTGCCAATGCTTCAAAAGCCAAGCAGGCCACTTCGCGAGCGAAACAACTGCAAAAAATTGAATTGGAAGAAATAAAACCATCGAGCCGAGTCAGCCCTTACATTCGGTTTAACCAAGACAAAAAACTTCATCGCCAAGCCCTGGTGTTAGAAAACCTGAGCCATAGTTTCGATGACGAACTGCTGTTTAAAAACGGCAACCTGATTCTTGCGGCGGGTTCCCGGCTAGCGATCATTGGTGAAAACGGCGCCGGAAAAACTACGCTACTCAAGTGTTTGATCGGCGAGCTCACACCCAAAAAAGGCAAGATGCAGTGGGCCGAATCTGCCACCTTAGGCTATTGTCCGCAAGACAGCACCAAAGACTTCGCCAACGAACTCACGCTGTTCGACTGGATGTCACAGTGGCAAACACCAAAACACGATGATCAAATAGTCCGGGCTACGCTTGGACGTATGTTGTTTTCATCCGAAGACTTTAACAAGAAAGCGAAAGTGTGTTCGGGCGGCGAGAAGAACCGCTTGTTGTTTGGCAAGCTCACCATGCAAAACCCAAACGTTCTAATATTGGACGAGCCCACCAACCACTTAGACATGGAATCTATTGAAGCACTAAACCTTGCGCTAGAACACTACGATGGCACCTTGATCTTTGTCAGCCATGACCGAGAGTTCGTGTCGTCACTAGCAACACGAATCATCGACATCAGGGACAATACCTTGATAGAGTACCAAGGCACTTACGATGAATACTTGGCCAGCCAAGGGATCTCCGAAAAAGTCAGCGGGTTCTAAACACCAGAGACAAAAAACCATGATATTGAGCCGAGTGAGAACCTTAGCAGAAGGCCAAAACTGGGGCTCTATCGTGCTAGATTTGTTCATAGTGATCCTCGGCTTTTTCTCTGGTCTGCAAATAGACGAGTGGTGGCAAAATAGCCAAGACTCCGAAAAAGAAACCGCCTATATTTTAGAGCTAATAGAAGACTTCGACGGCAATCGAGAGCTATTAGAGACCATGCTCGAAGAAGGCGATTTAGTCCTAAACGACATGATCGTCCTAGCCGGGCAAGGCAACTTAGATTCCCCCACGCTTCCCTCCGAGGAGTTAGATGAAAAATTAAGCTCCCTGCAAAGCATGGCCGCGTTTTTTCCCATCACCAGAGCCTATGATAGTTTAACCGGCTCAGGTGAATTAAGGCTTATCAGCAGCCGCGAGATTAAAACCGGCCTTGCCGACTATTACTCCTTCGCGAAAATGATAGAGCTAGTTCAAGCCACACATGAAATGCAGCTTGTGCAGACGTTTCTTCCCTACCTTTCTGACAATGTCGAATTCGCAAGACTCATGGTTAGCTGGCAAGACGAAGACGACTATCCACTTCCAGAACCAAAAGCCACTAGCGGCGTGGAGCTAATTGTTCCGACCCAAAAATTCCGCAATATCGTGACTGAAAAATATTACGCCATGCGAGACATATTGGCACTGCATACTTCTATGATGGAAATCAACGATGACATCTTGGCAATGCTAAAAGCCGAAGTTGAAACATAAAGGCCAAAACTGCCTGCAAAATATTGCATCCTCAACAGACCCACCCATTGCGAGACTAAAATGACCAAGCCAGGTATAAACCTGGCAGAAGCAACTATGTCTATCCTTGTCTTTCTATTGGCCATTTTAGGAATCGGCGCCGTCGGCTATCGAAGTATTCGTGCAAAAAACATTGAGCAACATCGCGAGTAGATGATCAGGGCATTGGGCTAAGCATTACGACCATGCGCTTGATTTTTGTGCCCGGGCTTATACTATTTGAGCTTAATCGCCAAGACACCGAGGCTTGGTCTATTATTTCTTTTACAATTGCGTTTGCGCTGCATTGCTTAGTCGCGCAGTTTTGGATTTGGAAAACTAAAGAGTCTTCGAAATTAGTCGATTAGTCTTGAAACAAACTCTATGGCTGTCAAAATAGAAAGTCAGGTGCATGGTCAGCGCAAGCATGCTAATCGTCTTTAGTATCCTGTTGGCATTATCCGCTGGCGCTTGGATCGACTCGCGCAATCTAGCTTCACAAAAAAAATCCAATAGATAGCGCCTCTGTTTCATCGGTGTTGAAAATCTTCTCACTCTGATCCTTGCCTGTCTAATTGCCACTACATTCGATCAAACGGATTAGTCCTTATATACAAAACCCGTTATGCTGGTTTTTTCCACATGAACCTTGAGGTTGTAGGCATGACAGAGTTGAAAGGCAAGGTCGCGGTGATAAGCGGGGGTGCTGAGGGCATCGGTTTGAGCATCGCCATTGCTGTCGTCAAACAGGGCATGAAAGTAGTGCTTGGTGATATAGATGCGGCCGAGCTCAGGAAGGCCGAGCAGACTTTGCTCGACCTTGGCGCTGAGGTTATTACTGCCAAAATGGATGCCGCGAAGATAGAAGATTGGCAATCGCTCGCTGATCAGGCTATCGTCGCTTTTGGCAAGGTTCATATGTTAGTGAACAATGCCGGCGTAAGCGGTGTGCCTGGCCCAATTGAGAAAACAGACCATAGAGATTGGCAGTGGGTGCTTGATGTGAATCTTTTAGGTGTCATTTATGGCACTCAAACCATGGTGCCATTAATGAAGCAGCATGGCGAAGGTGGCTGGCTCATTAATGTTGCATCCATGGCTGGTATGGGTGGCGTTCCGTTTGCAGGGGCTTACACAGCGACCAAAGTTGCTGTAGTGGGCATGTCGGAAAGCTGGTACGCAGAGCTACAGCCCCACGATATCCAAGTCTCGGTGCTGTGCCCGGCTTTTGTACAGACCCGAATCAACCTTTCTTACCGCAACAAGCCCGATCACTATAAAAACTCTGATACGCAATCTAAGCCCTCAGAGAAATCTGTTGCTATGGCTGCGCATATGCAAAAAGTGATTGATAGTGGGTTGAGCGTGGACATAGTTGGTGAGCGAGTTATCGAGGCAATTAAGGGCAATGAGCTTTATATTTTTACCCACCCTAATTACCGCTCGGTGGTGCAGAGGCGATCAAAAGCAATTGATGATGCATTTGCCCGGGCAGAGAAAAGCCCTTTGCTGGCCCATATGCTAGATGAAGAGGTTGTCGGATTCTCTTAATTGGGAAAACTTAACTGCAACAACATACAGGATGATCAAACAATGTCAGCACAACGTCAATATGGAATAGTGGTCTATGGTGCGACTGGATATACCGGCCGTTTAGTCTGTGAGTATCTCAACCAACAGTATGGAGTGAACCGCGATGTGGTGTGGGCAATGTGTGGCCGCAGCCAAGAGAAACTAGAAAGCGTGCGAGACGAGATGGGCATACCTTCCAGTGTGCCACTTGTCATAGCCAATGCTGATGACCAACTATCTGTTGATGCCATGGTAGCCAGCACTAAAGTGGTGTTAACCACTGTTGGGCCTTATCAGTTATACGGCTCTGATCTGGTTAAAGCCTGTGCCGCCGCCGGAACCGATTATGTGGATCTCTGCGGTGAACCTGGGTGGATGCACGAGATGATTGCCGCATATGGAGACAGCGCTAAAGCCAGTGGCGCACGAATAGTTTTCTCTTGCGGCTTTGACTCGATCCCTTTTGATTTAGGTGTTTACTGCCTGCAGCAACATGCGAAAAAAACCTTTAATACGACCCTGCCAAGAGTCAAAGGGCGGGTACGCTCCATGAAAGGATCATTCTCGGGCGGCACCTTAGCAAGCTTCAAAGAAACCATGAAAGCCGCGTCAAAAACGCCGGGGCTCGTTGAAGTGCTTACCAATCCGTTTGCGCTTACTGAAGGTGTTAGCGGGCCCAAGCAACCCTCAGGTGCGAAGCCGCTGTTTGAAGAGGATTTAAATAGCTGGTCTGCCCCATTTGTGATGGCGACTATCAACACCAAGAATATCCATCGCTCTAACTTCCTATTAGCCCATGAATACGGCAGCGATTTTGTCTATGACGAAATGATGCTAACCGGTCCCGGCGAACAAGGGGAAACCGTTGCTCAAGCTGTTGCGGCTGATAAGTCTATGGCTGCAAGCACTTTGCAGCCGGGCGAAGGCCCGAGCAAAGAAGAGCGAGAGGCAGGGTTCTATGAAGTATTGTTCGTGGGATCGAATGATGCAGGCAACGTGGCCAAGGTAAGTGTTAAAGGCGACAAAGATCCTGGCTATGGTTCCACTAGCAGGATGATCGCGGAAAGCGCTGTATGCCTGCTGAAGAATCCTGATGCTGCTAGTGGCGGAATCTGGACTCCAGCCGCAGCCATAGGCAGCTTGCTAATTGAACGCTTGGAAAGCAATGCTGGACTAAGTTTCACCATCGAAAATTAAATCAAAGGCGTCAGAGTAAGTTGAACAATAAGTCCAAAAACTCCACAGCAATTGGCAGCCAACTTACTCTGACCCGATTGATCCTAGCTCATAGACCGAGCTATATTTTATCGTATGGTTTCTCTATTCCAGCAGCTTTAGACTTAAATATTGCTAGAGATAGCACTTAGGGCAGGACCCATGAATAGATTCTATTTCTTTGTTGTTTTGCTCGGATCAATATACTGGTATCGATCAGACTCGAATGAGCCCGTATTGTCCGCTGCTCAAGAAACTGAAACGTCTCTGCACACTATCAGCATTAAGGGAAATACGAGCTACGTACAGCAGGTCAATTTATGCTTAGACACTCTAGCTTCACGCTCGAAGCAAGATTATGATTTTGTAGTGGAGCACATTGGCATTATCTCCCAGAATAGCAGGAGTGGAATGAACGCCTGGGAGAACCCTCCCCGCTACGACATGAGTGACCAGACAGCTTTTGCGTCGGCTTCTTGGTGTGCCAGCACCATTGCTCATGATGCGTACCACTCTTTCCTTTATATAAAGCACAGAACTAGCCCCTCTAAGCGCACAGAGTATGATCTTTGGGGAGGTTTCGACGCCGAGCGAGAAGCGATTGCTTATCAGCTGCAAACCGCCTTAAGAATAGGGTCGCCGCCCCATGAGATTGACTATCTAAAATCTCTTGACGGGACACATGGCGATGTAAACGGTGATGGCAAATTGACTAGTGAGGACTACAAAGCCAGAAACTGGTAGCCTCGGGAGAACCCTACAGCCGAATGAACTTCGGCGCTGCCATCAAACCGACGCCAATGACAATCATAGGAATAGTCGAGGTAAATATATAGCAGTAGAACATCAAACAAATGCCGCTATAAAACGCGACCTTATGCTTTTGCTTGCGACCGTAGATAAAATAGCCTAGGCCGATCGAGCTAAATATCAAACTTATGAGCAAGTAACTCGGTTCAAGCATAACTTTTCTCGAGCGCTCGCAGAGTAGGAAGACCTACAATAGAACTTCTTTTATCTGCTTGCAATCGAGTTTATTGCTAAGCTCTAGTCAAAGCTACTTAAGAGAATTCCAAATATTGGCACGCGCCAAGACCGCATAGACGAAAGACAGCCAAATAATTCCGATATCGGTAAAGGTGATCATCAACTTTCTCTAACTTCTTTGGTTCTTTGCTGGCAGCTGGTAAAAACTTCTACTTCAACAAAGCCTCAGCTGTGTTTTGATAAGAGCTGGCGTGCGAGCCGTGACTTATCAGGCGTTTTTTGGCGAAAATAATAAACATAGCGGTTCGACTATTCAATAAGAGACTAGCTCTATGGCCTTAAAATTAAAGCAACGAAAAATCCCGGCCTTAATTGGCTGGCTCGTGTTGTGTTTTACCGCATCTGCTATTGGGGCATTAGCGACATTTCAGGCACAAACATTTTATAGCCAGTTAATACAACCAGCTTGGGCTCCACCCCCTTCGATTTTTGGACCCGTTTGGACGCTGCTCTACGCAATGATGGCGGTGGCTGCTTGGTTAGTTTGTAACTCCGGTGGGTTTCGTGGCAACCGTGCTGCACTGTCTTTGTTTTTGGCCCAACTCGCAGTGAATGCGCTTTGGAGCTGGCTATTTTTCACGTGGCACCTTGGGTCGATAGCATTGGTTGACATCGGCCTGCTTTGGCTTCTTATTGCAGCGACTATCTTCTTTTTCTGGCGCGTTCACCCACTTGCAGGCGGGCTCCTTATTCCATATCTACTTTGGGTGAGTTTTGCGTCAGCGCTCAACTATTCTTTATGGCAACTCAATCCTCTCATTCTAAGTTAGGCAGACTCAATCAACGCTGTGCTAGTTTTAACCGCACTGCTATTTTCAATCACCGGCTTTGGATTCCTGCTTTTTGGCTATCTCATGGTCATAATAAAGAAAGCGTCTTTCATTGCCGTTTGGAAGGAAAGCTCGGTAATCAATCCAAATAGATATGCCACAGTATTCGGCTGGTCGGCGATACTGTGCGGCATAAGTCTCGCCATTACAGCCTATCTTTTCTCTGCAACCACACTTTCTGCACTTGGATTTGTGCTGCCTCTGATAACGGCAGCTGCAATCTAACTTGATGCCGCCGCATTTTGTAACTTGAAATACTCAAAGTAAGCAGAGGTATTAGGCTCGGCTGAATATTTTCCACTGGGCCAGCCCCTGTCCAAGTTACTTGGACCCCTTTGATGGTTTTTGGCGGTTGTCGGTGGGGCCCATTGGCTTAATTTCATGTACAATTATGCCCTCGTTACTTGCGCTGGCACGCCTGATTTGGCCGCTCTGCTGGGTTTGCGCGTTTCAACCAACACACAACCATAAAGACTGACTTATGACAGCACTAGTATTAGACGGCAAAGCCCTCGCCCAAAAGACAGAACAAGAACTAGCAACCCGGGTTGCCGCACTTAAGGTCGCCAACAACGGTGAAGTGCCTATTCTGGCTACTATTTTAGTGGGCGATGATCCGGCCTCTGCCACTTACGTTGCCATGAAAGGCAACGCCTGTAAGCGCATTGGCATGGAGTCTATGAAAGTGGAACTGCCTAGCTCTACCACTACCGAACAGCTGCTTGGGAAGATTGCCGAGCTAAATGCTAACCCCAATGTGCATGGCATATTGCTCCAGCATCCGGTGCCTTCCCAGATCGATGAACGACAGTGCTTTGATGCGATCAATGTCGAGAAAGATGTCGATGGCGTTACCTGTTCTGGCTATGGCCGCATGGCCATGGAAGTTGAAGCCTATGGCAGCGCCACCCCAAAGGGGATTATGCGTTTACTTGAAGCCTATAACATTCCCATTGAGGGCAAAGAAGCTGTGGTGATTGGGCGCAGTCCAATTCTCGGCAAACCCATGGCGGCAATGCTTTTAAACGCGAATGCGACTGTGACTATCTGCCACTCCAAAACTCAAAAATTATCTGAACTGGTTATGCGGGCCGACATCATCGTGGCAACTGTGGGCCGGCCTGAATACATCAAAGCAGATTGGATTAAAGACGGCGCGGTGGTTGTGGATGCCGGCTATCATCCTGGCGGTATCGGCGATGTCGAGTTAAAGCCACTGATTGATCGAGTTTATGCCTACACCCCAGTACCAGGTGGGGTTGGACCCATGACTATCAACACCTTAATCTATCAAACTGTAGAAGCTGGCGAGAAGAAGCTGTCGGCTTAACCCGGCGGCTCCAATTGGCAATCCTTGCAGTTTAGTGTGATCACGTGGCCTGATTGATAAGACTCTACGACTATGAACAAGCTGATGTTTGTCGAAAATCAGCATTCCCGTCAAATCGACGCCGACCTACATACCGGCACCCATCAGCCCGAAGATAGTTGAATCGATTCTAGCGGAGCAACTTTCGAATTGCACAACCATAAAGCACAAGCCTAAGAGTTAGTGGCCAGCCCCTGCTGCCAGCCAAACTCTATTGTCCAACCGTGCTAAACCTTAAAGGTAATGCCCTCGCTCAACGCTTTCTGCTTTTCTCTATACAGTCATAGCAATGGGCTGATAGATTGGCAGCCAACACTTAAGTTACAAACCAAACAGCCAAGAGAAAACCCTATGAAGCTTTGTTCTCTCACTCTATCTATCGCCTGCATTCTACTGAGCCCAATCAGCAGCGGGCAAACCAGTAACAATGCCCAACAGCGGGCGCTTATTATGTCGGTTATCTATGATTGGGCTGACACCTTAACAACTAACGATCTTGAGCGCCGCAAACAGGTCACCATAGACGGCTCGATGATTCAGCGAATGCGCCAACAACCAGACGGCTCATTTTCTCTCACCCCTAGCATCGTCAGCTTCGCTGAAATGCAACCATCGAATTCAGTCATGGTGGAACGCTTTTGGGATGAAGAGTTAGTTGTAATAGGCCCGTTTGCAACGTTCATCGCGGCTTACGATTTTTGGATAGACGGCGAATTTAGTCACTGCGGCTCTGATGTTTTCGACCTGGTTAACGTAGAAGGAAAATGGAAGATCGGCAATATGAAGTTTACGATTATTCGTGACGGCTGCCCGCCTTCACCTTTGGGTGCGTTAGGCACCCAGTGAGATGTTTGAACCCTTGAAAACAGCCCAGTCTAATAGCACTAGTAAGGATCTACCATAACTAAAAAACCAAGGTAGTCAGATCATGAAGATTTCTAAAAGCGTTGCCGGGTCTTTACAAAAAGCAGCACTAACCGCACTCTTATTTTCATCTCAATTGGCTATGAGCCAGACTGAATTAATTACTGCCTCGCCTGAAAGCGTGGCTGTATCCTCCCAACGCTTAGCATTGATAGATTCTATGCTACAGCAGCATGTGGACGATGGTCGCGTGCCAGGTTTAGTAGCGGCTGTTGCCCGCCATGGCAAAATCGTGTTTCTAAAAAGCTACGGTTGGCAAGATATTGAAAACGAGATCCCTATGCAGGCTAACTCGATTTTTCAAATTCGTTCTATGAGCAAGCCCATTACGGCCATTGCGGTGCTGCAATTAGTTGAGCAAGGTAAGATCGCCCTGACCGACCCTGTGGCTAAATACATTCCGAGTTTTAGTAATGTACGAGTGTTCAATAACCCAAGCACTATGGATTTTAACGATACTCGCGTGCCCAGGCGCCAAATCACCATTGAAGATTTACTTTTAAACACCGCAGGTCTAAGCCATCGCTTTAGTGCCTTATACCGAGACAATGGGGTTCGCTCCCGTGGCGATACTCTAGAGCAGTTGGTGGACAAAGTGGCCGCCATTCCACTGATTGGTGACCCAGGCGGGCAATGGGTATACAGCATCTCCATTACAGTACTGGGTCGCATAGTAGAAATTGCCTCTGGCATGGATTTCGATGTTTATCTCAATGCCAACGTATTTACCCCACTGACAATGAACGACACCGGCTTCTATGTAAAACCAAACCAGCTAGATCAATTAGCTAAGGCCTATAGATTACGAGAACCGGGCCAGCCTTTAGAGTTGCTGCCAGCTATGGCTATTCCTATCACTGAAAACCCTCCGCTTAAGGAAGGTGCTGCTGGCATTACTAGCACCGTGCCAGACTATCTGCGCTTCATGCAATCACTACTAAACAAAGGTGAGTTAGACGGGCAACGCATTCTATCTGCTGCCAGTGTGACTTCCGCCACCACAAACCAAATACCCGTCGAGCTATTGCCCATTGGCACAAATCCCAATGCGCCGATGTTAGACCGTGGCTGGGGCTATGGCATCAGCGTAGTAGTGGAAGCGAGCAAAAGCCCATACGGGGTGAATAACGGGGAATTTGCGTGGGGCGGTTCATTAGGAACCCAAGCATGGGCGGACCCAGAAACTGGCATGGTGGTAGTGATCATGCTACAAATACAGCCTGCTTCGGCTTATGATATAGCCAATAAGTTTAAGGCAATGGTCTACCAAAGTGTTATTGACTAAGAGTTTTGTCAATAGTGAGCTTCCTTCCCCTTTGCCTAGAGTGAAACAGTAATGAATCATAAACTTTCAGTCTGCACCTTACTTCGTTGGACCATCACAGCAGTAGCACAAACTCCTAGTGAAGATTTTCGAAACGACTTCAGACCCGATTTTAGCAAAAGCCTCACTGTTGCGTAGCTGAAGGAGAAGCAAGTCAAAAATCGCCCTCTGATAATCGACGTCCGCCTAGAAGAAGACTTTGTTAAAAACTCGACTTTAATACCGGGTGCCATTCGAAAGAATCCAGAGGATCTTCCCCAATAGATTTCTACTCTAGATAAAGATTAGGAGGTTGTGGTTTATTGTATCGCAGGTAAATGGGTAAGCAGTAAAGTTGCGTTTCTATTGGACCAACAAGGATTTTCGGTGCAGAGCCTTGCCGGAGGAATATCCGCTTGGCAGCAATCACCCTAATACCCAATCTAATTAGTGAACAGACTAAGTAGCTGGAAAACCGGTCAGGATAGATACCAGTAAAATGACACTAGTTTTTCATTGACCCTGGCAAACTTATAACACAGAGTAAAAATAATTACCGGACAGAGTTTGTGTTAACTCAAACCACACGAGCGGCGTATGGCTAAGCTGAACAAGCGGGTGCTAATTTTGTTTACGATTGTCTTTGCGCAGTTGATGATTTCATATATCACCCACTCCAAGCCTGCAAACCCAACTGATTTCTCCGCTAGCACTCGCCTTGAGACAACTGAATAATATATCTAATTGCCTTCGCCTAAGTTTTCCTGCACCCGCGCACCTCGAAGGATATTGACCATACCGTAATTACCTTCATGACAGGCGTATTCGTAGACTTGCCCGGCGACTTTCGTCATTGGCACCACGGCCGTAAACTTATCCGTGTAAGTAGCCGGATCATCAATCGTAAACTCATAGTCCACAGTATCAGCACTTCTTCGGGTGAAACGCTCGGTCAGGGTTTTTTCAAGCGATGTGCCGGTAGAACCAAAGCTTGCTGCTAGACCGTTGAAATTCTTAGTGACGACAACCAATGAATCGCCTTCCCAATAGCCTTTGGAATCACCGGTCCAAAGCTTCACGTTATTGGTGATATGTTGAAGCTGATCAGCAGAATCATATAACCTGACTATTCGCGCATCGTGAATCATCTCTGTCATTAAAACAGCATGATCTTTTGACTGCACAATTTGTACATTGTTATTGTAAAGGCTGGGGATAAACGGCGGGCCCGCATTGAAGCCGATGATACAGCGTTCTGATAAGCCTCTGTCCTCTGGGCCGTCAGTACCAATACCGCCGGCAGCAATACGCACTGGACGCGACTCGCCGGTAGTGCCACCACCATACATGCCTTGACTGGCAATGGCGCCCTCAGCCAAAGCAGGAAACCTGCCATTAGCCGGATAAACAATGTGGGAGGTTCTGACCTCATCGCCAATGCCGGCATTCTCTACCCAAAAATCGTTATAAGACTCATCCACCCCTTCAATAGCAAGGGCGCCATCGGTGCTGGCGTCAGCCGCTGCTTGGCGCACTCGAATTTCTTCGATCTCTTGGCTTGAGAGAAATTGGCGCTCACCGTACAGTGCTGGCCTTTGCATTGGAGTGTCGGATGAAAAATTCCACACCCCCTGCAAATCTGGCTGGCCCCATTGAGTGCGCGGTATAGAATAATCTTCAGCGGCGAAACTAAAACAAGAAACTGACAGGGTAAAGACTATGCTAAACACTTTGCGCGTGCGGCTATGCTTGCTCATTGTTAAGTAACCTCTTGTATTATTTTAATTCGGTTTTGACTTTAGTAATTGGCTAATCTTTACAGGCTAATAATATCATCGTCGAATTCGAGGGCTATCGATACCGTAGCATCTCACGGTTAAGCTGCGAAATTTTGGAAACCCCCAAAAGCTTCATGTCTCTTTCAATTTCTGTTTTCATATTCTGTAGTGCCCGTTCAACTCCTGGCTGGCCAGCTGCTGCTAACGCATAAAGATACAGTCGACCACCAGAACAGGCAGTTGCTCCGGCAGCCAATGCTTTCAGCACATGGGTGCCACGACGCACGCCACCATCAAGAATAATATCGATCTTGCCGCCTACCGCATCGCTGATTTCTGAGATCTGATCAAACGGCGAACGGGAACCGTCTAGTTGCCTGCCACCATGATTAGAAATCATGATTGCGCTAGCCCCAATATCAACTGCCTTTTTAGCATCGGCCACACTCATGATGCCCTTTAAGCAAAATGGCCCGCCCCATTTATCACGCAGCTCTTCGGCATCACTCCAACTCATGGACTGATCCAACATCGATTCAAAATAGTCACCGATAGAGATGGCAATGTTTGAACCATGCTGAACATGGTCCTTCAGCTCTGCCAATTCAAACGGTTCACGGAAAAAATAGTTCAGTGCCCACGCCGGGTGAGTCGCGAAAGAAAACAGACTCTTTAACGTCAGCCGCGGCGGCGAAGTAAACCCGGTATAAAGATCCCGCTCACGGTTACCGCCGGTGATGGTGTCTACGGTGAGGGCAAGAGTATTGAACCCAGCTTCTTTTGCTCTATCCACCATGGCATCGTTAATGCCACGGTCTTTATGGAAGTAAAACTGAAACAGTTTAGGCGTGGATATCAGCTTGCCTATTTCAGCGAGCTTTACAGTACCTAAGGCTGAAACACCGAACATAGTGCCGAATTTTTCTGCGGCTAAAGCAACGGCTCGCTCGCCATCGTGATGAAACAAACGCTGTAGCGCTGTGGGAGAACAAAATAGCGGCATGGCGAGCTTTTGGCCCATAACCGTCACCGACATGTCTATATCCTGCACGCCAGCCAAGACGTTTGGCACAAGATCGCAATCATCGAATGCAGAAGTATTGCGGCGGTAGGTTACCTCATCGTCCGCAGCCCCATCGATATAGTGAAAAATTGGGCCCGGCAACCGCTGTTTAGCTAAAAGGCGTAGGTCTTCCACGTTGTGGCAATCTTTAAGTCGTCTAAACATGTTTCTCTTCTTCTACTGCACTATTTGATTTGGTCAAGGCCTTCAGTTAACTCTATGTAGGTGCCCCAAGGATCTGTGAAAAAAGCCACGGCGATGCCTAGACTTGGCACTTCTGTGTAGGGCATATCTAACACAATTCCTTTAGCTTCCAAGCCGCGGCAAAATGCCTCTAAACCTTCTATCTCGAAGCCGATGTGATCCAGCACGCGGCCGCGAGTCGGCGCCAGCTCATTTGAATCTGGAGCAAAGGTTAAGTTGATACCTGGGAGATCTGCAGCAGGTTGGCCTATTCTGGAACCAGGAGTTGCTAAAAAGTGTTCGGAATACCATTCTCTCATGGCTTCGCCGTCAGCCGTAGCCCAATGTATATGATGCAAGACAATAGAATCGGAGATAGCTTTGTTTTCGATAAGCTCAACTTTTATATCATCCGGACCCTGCACATAGGCGATAGTATTACCACCATCGCGCTTGCCAATACCATCGACAACGGTATAGCTAGCTGGCAATTCGGACTGGGTAATCATAACGTAGCCCATGCTTGTTAAGTGAGCAACGGCGCCATAAATATCCGCAGTTTCAAATCCGATGTGATTAACCACCGAGCCTCGAGTGCCACCAGTGGGTTGTTTCGCAGTAAGAAATACCAAAACATTTGGAAAGGCAATAACTTCGCGGTTCGCGCTGCCAACCAGTTTGACGCTTCCGCCTAGGCCTTCTATCCAAAATTGCATGTGTGCCTGCACATCGCTGGCATTCACATGATGATGGCCATAAACAATCGGATTGCCTTGTGCAAGATTAAGCTGGGCATTTACTGAGAAGCTAAGCAGCGAGAAGATTACAAAACTTAAGATTCTAGGCATAACGACCTCTTTATTATTGTTGTAGTTTTTGTTGCAATTGCTGGGGCAATTGCTGTTCTACTTTGAGTAGTGACAGCTGGCAGTGCTATCGTTGCCATGTCATTTACAACACGGTTCACGCATTGAAACTTAACCCAAGCAGCTATACTTAACCCAAACAGCTATATAGAACATCCTAATTCTGCGAGCAAGGCCTTTGACGGTTTAAGCATTTTATCTGGCATCAAATTTAGGCCACTCATGGTTTCTAAATCACCTAAGCTGCTGGTGTGTCCACAATACGATTCCACTTGAGAAAGGTTATTAGAAAAAACAAACACAGCCATCTCATCGTCTAAACTCACCACCTTGTAATAGGCTGCTGGATTCATTGTGGCCGCTAAGTTATTGCTGCTCAAGGGTTCTGTTATCAAAAACAGCGGCCCGCTCACCACAAATAATTCGTCGCGCCTGCGGGTTAAGCTGTTTATCGCTTGTTCTAGGCGTAGCCATGGCCCTAAACGCAGGTTAGAAGGCATTGGCACCATGTTGCTTAGGTTGTTGAGATCTGACCAGTACGGCGTATTAGCAAAACTGGTAATAGGTGCTAACCGGGCCCTGTTTTCTTTATCTGGCTCTGACGCGTTGATACCAGCATAGGGGTTGTCGTTAACCGCGATGCTGGCCAGCGAAATCTCTGACGCCACAGATTCAATAATTTCTAATTCGTTGGCCAATGACATCAACCGATCTGGCTGCCATTCCCTAGAAAGTAACGAGGCCACGCCAATAGCGTTTTTGGTAAGACGATAGGCAACCCAATCAGCTAGGCCGGTCTGCTCATTTAATGCTGCTGCGTAGACATGATGAATAACGATCTTGCTGTTTCTCTGACCTACAGTAGATTGATAGCTCGGGCATTGCCCATTGCACTGGGACACCACAACACTCTGGGCCTGCGCAGAGCCTGATATTATTGTCCAACCTAAGGCCATTATCCCCAAAATAAGGCTGCTTCGGTTAACAGAAGCGGATAGTTTCATCTGAATTAGTCGCACTGAGAGATAAGGAGATAGAATACCACAGCGCGCTAAATAGCCTATTTTTTGCTGCCACTATAAATGGAATTCAACCGATGGTATCCACCGCATGCCCCTGCGGCTCAGTAAAAACCTATTTGCGTTGCTGCGGGCCGTATCACACCGGCTTGGGCATGCCACGGACCGCGCGGCAGCTCATGCGGTCCCGCTATAGCGCCTATGCACTGGGCTCATTGGGCCAATATCTGATAGATACTTGGCACCCCAGCGCCCGCACGGGCCTAGATGCCGCTGAGTTATCCGAGCTAAGCCAAAGTTGGCTAGGGCTGATCATCGTAGACGCTTCCCAAAACGGAGATACAGCAGAGGTTGAGTTTAAGGCTAGTTTCGAAGATTCAGATGGGAGCCACCAAACCCACCACGAAATCTCCACGTTCTCACGCATCGATGGCCAGTGGTTCTATCTAGACGGCAAAACACCCACCACCCCATAAATGGGGTCAGAGTAAAAATACAGTAGTTTTGCATAGCTGCAGGGATAGCGGTGCCGAAGTAATTACTCCAACACGGAGTCAGTCAACTCTCCACATTGCCAATCTCTTGTCAATCTCTTGTCAATCTTGCCGCCACTAGCTCTAAGCCTGCACGATCAAACGCTAACTTGCACCAATATTGAGCAGAAAATCCTCTCTAAACCCCAAGGTTTTGCCAGAACTCACCGTTTATGCCTTGGCATGTATTTTGCCGGTAATAGTACTGGGTTACTGTAGTGTTAAGTTAGACCCATTCAGGCTGGCTACTACTAATCTTCTTTTTAAGGCTCCTCACCATGCAAATGCAACATCGCGGCTTACGTACATTTTGTGCTGCCGCCGAGCATCTTAGTTTCAAAAAAGCAGCCGATGAACTGTGCATAACAGCCAGCGCGGTCAGCCATCAAATCAGTGATTTGGAGAGCCAGCTTGGCACGAAGCTGTTCCAGCGCCTCACTCGGTCTGTCAGTTTGACCACCGAAGGTTCTCATCTGTTTGAAGAAATTAGCCCCTGCCTGCAGGCAATAGACCATGCCTTGGATACTGTTAAGAAGAATTCGACCAAGGCTCAACTGCTTATTCAAATGCCGGAGTTTTTCGCCAGTGAGCTCTTGATTCCTCACATTGGAGAATTTTCAGAGCAATATACAGACATCGATTTACGGATAGAAAGCATGGAAAGCAGCGACTCTATCAACCCGGCCGCTGACATCAACATCGTGCTTTCCAGAAAGCGCCCATCCGGCAATAACGTCAAGAAACTGTTCCCAATCTCCTATATTCCCACCTGCAGTCGTCGTCAGTTCGATGCCTGGGCCAGAAAAGGCATCACCGCTGCAGAGGGCATTCGCAGCTCTACCGTATTGCTGCACAAAGCCAGACCAAACGCCTGGCGGCAGTGGGCAAAACTCGCGGGGCTGCCTGAGCTGAAGAGTAAACAAATCATTTTTGTAGACACTATGTTTTCTCTTGCCAGAGCAACCGAAAAAGGTGTGGGCGTTGCGCTGGTGCCAATGCCGGTAAGCAAAGCTTGGTTTGATTCTGGCTCCCTAGTCCCTCTGCACAGCACGCACCTGCTGACGAAAGACTTTTATTGGATGGTGCTGAAAGAAGACGCCGCCGAAACAAAATCGAGTCAATTATTGTGGAATTGGGTTAGTGACCTGTTTCAAGGCATAGATGAGAAATATTCATCTGTTACCATATGAAACATACTTTGTGAAAAGTGAGTTCAATCTCTAGTATTGATTTCAAGCTAGTGACTATCTGAACTAGCGGTCACTTAACTTAATTACTACTTAATCACTCAAGGACACATTATGAAACGCGCGACTCGATCAATTTCAACTCTAGCAACTGTTGGTAGTTTTGCTCTAGCTTCACTACTCGCAGCCAACACGGCAATGGCTGAGTATCGAGTGACTGCATTTGGCCACACTACAGGCTTCTCAGAATTAATTTCAGCGAATTTGGAAGCTGTAGAAACTACATTTAGCAAAAAATCTCTAAGCGGCTTGGATTACTCAGAATCTAACAACCTATGTGTTGCGCAAATTCTGATGAAGGATTTCGAAGCAGCAGTAGTAAGCTGCGAGTCTGCTGCTGTTAAAGCGGATAAATCATTTGAAATTAACGCAAGAGACGTCGACTCTGTGAAAGCCTCCATTTATTCAAATATGGGCGTTGCTAATGCATTAGCCGGCAACGACACAAAGGCAACGCAAGACCTAGAACTCGCATTGAAACTAAATGCCCGCGACAAGAACGCGATGACAAATTACAGCCAGCTAAGCTCTCTCGAGAACTTAACTGCAGGAAGTAACTAGACTCTCCCTTAGTCTAACGACTAACTTTGGTAGCCGGCGATCTCGCGTTAAACCGCGATTAGCTGGCTTTTTTTTTGCTTCATTACGGCCCGATATTGGGCAGCCCCTATTACAAAATTCAGGCAGATTTAAACAACCGCTCTTTAGCCGCAGCGTATTCGGCTCTCAACCTTGCCACCAAGTCAGCTGCTGACTCTACTTTCTTAATCGCGTTAATGCCCTGACCACAGCCCCATATGTCCTTCCAGGCTTTGGTCTTACTACTACCACCAGAACCAAAGCTCATCTTCGACGGATCGCTTTCGGGCAAGTTATCTGGATCTAGACCGGCAGCTTCGATAGAAGGCT
This sequence comes from Pseudohongiellaceae bacterium, assembly GCA_047617585.1. Classification (GTDB taxonomy): domain Bacteria; phylum Pseudomonadota; class Gammaproteobacteria; order Pseudomonadales; family Pseudohongiellaceae; genus UBA9145. Next base: position 30,889 of record JBLGBD010000014.1, read on the forward strand.
TCAAGTAGTTCCCATGAACCCCGGTAAATAAATTGGTGTACACAATGTCGCTAGCCGCGTAGTCCACTAACGCCTGTTTGTAGGCCGGGTCAGCATTGGCCTCAGTTGTGGCTATAAAAGCCGAGCCAATATAAGCCAGATCAGCACCCATGGCCTGCGCTGCCAACACGCTATCCCCAGTGGATATTGAGCCCGACAGAAGCACTGGGCCATCAAACCATTCTCGCACTTCTTGTATTAGCGCCATCGGTGAGAGGACGCCAGCATGACCACCAGCGCCAGCTGCCACACAAATAAGACCATCGGCGCCTTTTTCAATCGCCTTCTTAGCAAATTTATTATTGATCACATCGTGTAGACAGATCCCGCCATAAGAATGAATCGCTTCAAACACCTCTGGCCTTGCACCTAGAGACGTAATAACTATTGGCACTTTGTGTTTTACGCAGGCCTCCACATCATGCATTAGCCTGTCGTTTGAATTGTGTACAATTTGGTTCACTGCATAAGGCGCCGCGGGTGAATCAGGGTTTGCCTGATTGTAGGCATCAAGCTCTTCACTAATTTGGGTTAGCCATTTATCTAACATCTCTGCTGGCCGTGCGTTCAGCGCTGGAAACGACCCAACCACCCCTGCCTTGCACTGGGCGATAACCAGTTCTGGCCCTGAAATAATAAATAGCGGAGCCCCAACCACGGGAATAGACAACTTGCCTTGCATCACTTTTGGTATTGCCATTTTAATCTCACTGAGTTTTTAATTTGTCAGGCCCGCCATGTCACGCCTGAATTTGTAATTAGATAGTAGCGATTCCACGGCAACACATAAAGTGACACCGGCTCGCTTGTCTATTTAGTCCACTAGATTTTCTTTCGCCGCCCCACCTGCATCTAGTTTGTCTTGAGTGCGCAGTTCAAAGTCTGAACTGTGGTGACGCTCATGGAGCTGCCGCTCCAGCGGTCCCCAGCTACGATTCACCATGCGGCCTCGCTGGACTGCTGGGCGCTTTGAAATAAGATCTGCCCAGCGCCCCACGTGGGTGTATCTTTCTGTCTCTAGAAATTCTGCGGCATCATAAACAGCTCCAGAATGCACCGCTCCGTACCAAGGCCAAACAGCGATATCTGCAATGGTGTATTCGTCGCCACAAAGATACTCATTATCAGCAAGATGCCGGTCAAGTACGTCTAGTTGCCGCTTCACTTCCATGGCGAATCTATCAATACAGTATTCAATCTTAACCGGTGCATACGCGTAAAAATGGCCAAAGCCGCCGCCTAAATAGGGTGCGCTGCCCATTTGCCAAAACAGCCACGACAAACATTCCGCCCGCTGAGGCTGGGTTTTAGGCAGCAATGCATCGAATTTCTCCGCCAGGTACATCAAGATGGCGCCCGATTCAAACACACGAACCGGCACCTTTTCGCTATGGTCTACTAACGCTGGAATCTTTGAGTTTGGATTTATATCCACGAAACCACTGCCGAATTGATCCCCCTCAGTAATTCGAATGAGGTAGGCATCGTACTCGGCACCAGAAAACCCCATCGCCAGCAGCTCTTCCAGCATGACAGTGACTTTGACGCCGTTTGGGGTGGCCAATGAATGCAGCTGCAGCGGGTGCTGCCCCACTTGCAATTGCTTTTCATGGGTAGCACCTGCCACGGGCCGGTTGATATTCGCAAAGGCACCACCGTTCTCTTGGTTCCATTGCCATACCTTTGGCGGCACGTAGTTAGTTGAATCTGTCATTCATCACTCCTTTGGAATTCGATATCTTTAAGTTAAGACGGTTCTCCGCCCTAATTAAGACGCACTGCGCACTAACTTTTAAACCAAGCCTGAGTTTACCTTTTTTTGGCCAAGGCTGAACAATCGGTAATTCATGCGCATTATCAGGCACAGCTGTTAGTTATTTAAAATAAGAGCTTGTCATGACGTTTTAATTGATAGATACTTGATCAATCAAGTATCTATCAATCTTTAGTGGATTAAGCCATGCCTAAATTTGACAAACCCATGCAGCTTTTATTGGACCTAGTTACAGCCCAAACCCACGTGCAGAAGAGAGTGGATCAACATCTCTTCCTGCATGGCATCAGCCTCAGTGAGTTCATGGTGATGCGCTCCTTAAGCCTTGCAGCGGACAGGTCTCTGCGCCGAATCGATCTTGCAGAACAAGTGGGCCTTACGGCGTCGGGTATCACCCGCCTTATAGCCCCCATGGAGAAAAATAACCTAGTTACCAAACAGGCCAATGCCCGTGACGCCAGAGTGAGCTTGGTAAAACTGACCGATGTGGGCGCTGAGATATTCAGCGATGCCTCTACCAGTTTTAAAATTGCCACACAATCTGTGTTCGAAAATTTGACCCAAGCCGACCTCGACGCGGTGGCCCAGGCAATTAGCCGGTTGAAATAGTTTTGCCGGGGCATTAAAGCCAAAACTAGGGCCTGTTTGCATTGCGCACACAGGTTTAACCGGCATATGCTTCTAACTAGACGTTCAGCCAACCCCAACGGACTCACGATGAAATTCAGTACTCTCTGCGTAATCACCTTGCTGCTAGCCAACTGCACCAGCAGTAACCCCCCGCTGCATCCGGTGACTGCCACTTCCAGTGGGGCGTTGTCTGCTCTACAGGCAGATTACGACGTGCAGCACTACAGCTTGGCCATTGATATAGACCCTAAGCGGCGGATGCTGCAAGGCGATGTGGGAATGACGGCGCTGGCTGTGGCTGAACTGGAGACAATCGATCTGGATTTTGATCCACGTTTTCGCATTCTCAAAACCTATGTAAACGATGCCCCCGTAAATTACCAATCCAAGGACGGCAAACTGTTTCTAGCAACCAAGCCAATTGCCGCGGGTGCGCTGTTCACAACTCGAGTGACCTATTCAGGCAAACCCTATGAAGCCGAAAACCCGCCTTGGGATGGCGGCTTTGTGTGGCGCCAAACCGAAACTGGCGAGCCTTGGATAGCAACTGCTGTGCAAGGCCGGGGCTGCGATCTTTATTGGCCCTGCAAAGATCACATCTCAGACAAACCAGAACTCGGCGCCGACATGCGCATTACTGTGCCAAACGGCTTAACCGCGGTGATGAATGGGGTGCTAATCGCCACCGACCGAAATACTGACAAGACTACGTTTCACTGGCGCACCACCAATCCGATTTCCGCCTATCACCTGGCTATCAACGTTGGTCCATTTCAAAAATACGAGCTTAGCTATGACAGCATCCTTGGCAATGGCCTAACTATTCCGGTGGTTTATTACCATGTTAGCGATGACATGGAAAAAATCGACACCCTGATCCGCGATGACTTTTTAGCTCAGCTGGCGTTTTATGAACGCACCCTTGGCCCGTATCCGTTTGGCAATGAAAAAATTGGCATCGTGGAAATACCTTACCTAGGTATGGAACATCAAACCATGAACGGTTATGGCAACGAATACCGCCTAGACCCGGATGGGTTCGACTGGCTTATTCAACATGAGTTTGCCCACGAATGGTTTGGCAATCTAATGACCCAAGCAGCCAGCCGTGACTTTTGGCTACATGAAGGCTTCGCTAATTATATGCAGCCGATCTATGCCCAAGAGGTGATTGGCGACGCCGCTTTCTGGAGTAAAATGTGGGATAACTACAACGCCACCCAAAACTGCAAACCGGTAGTGCCAGCAGGTGAGGTGGACATGGATTACTTTGACTCCAATGACCCCTACTTTAAGGGCAGTTGGACTTTGCACACACTGCGCTGGATGATGGGAGAAGAAAAATTTTGGCGGGCGGTACGCCGGCTGATTTATGACACGCCTGACCCTTGGTCTCTTGAGTATCCCATTACGCCAACAAGCCGCAGCACGGAGGATTTTGTGCGCATCGCCACCCAAGAATATGGCGAAGACTTAACGGCATTTTTTGATGCCACTATTTACAGCGCCGAGCAACCCTTATTGGTCCAAACCCGAAGTGCCACTGGCCTTAGCTTAAAGTTTAGCAATAGCCCAGAGCTTGTTCTCGACATTCCTGTGCGCGTAACACTGGATGGGCAAAGCCGAATGATAAGCGTGCCGTCCAACGGGCTAACAATTTCAATTCCTGAAAATGCGAGAATCCAAGTAGACCCTGAGGTAAAAGTCTTCAGAGATTTTGGCACTATCGTGCGCTGCGATGCACCATCAAGCTAAATTTTTCCCAGAGTTAGGAGGCCAACCATGAAACGCAAATCTGTATACGCACTTGCGGGCTTCATCGTTGCAATTCCTATTCTGATTAGTAGCTGCATTTCGTTTGAGATGGACGCTAATTCCTTGGTTGACAATCAAGGGCTGCCAATCAAAGAAAACTGGGCCAATTTAAAGACCGGCACGCTCCATTACATTCAAGCTGGCGACCCCAACGGAACGCCCATTGTTTTTATTCATGGCACGCCTGGCAGCCTGCGATTTTTTGCCAGTTATGTGACAGATCCTCAATTACAAGACTACAGAACAATAGCCATTGATAGACCAGGCTGGGGTAGCTCCGAGATAATTGGCGAATTTGAACCAACCTTGAGCTACCAATCGAGAGCCTTAGGTGAGTGGCTTTGCGAAGTAAAACAACAATCGGCTACCAACAAGCTTGTTGTCGTCGCCCACTCATACGGAGCAACTCTCACGCCTAAATTAGTCATGGATCACCCTGACTGCATATCGGGCGCTGTACTTCTCGCAGGCGCAGCAGACCCTGAACTCGCAGCACCGCGTTGGTACAATAACATCACCCATTACACTCCCGTATCTTGGCTAGTCAGCCTCACCAGCATGGGCTTGAAAAAATCCAATGACGAAATGATGGAAGTCAAAAGCGAGCTTGAGGCGATAAGACATTCTTGGGGTTCGATCAACCTGCCAATCACAGTGATACAAGGGGAAGAGGATGGTTTAGTGCATCCTGATAACGCTGATTTTATCGAAACCGAGCTTGCTCATATCCCTGCTAAAGTCATTCGTATTAACGGCGGCGGCCATGTTCTGCGTAGTAGTCACAAAGATCTTATCGTCAATGAAATTAATTCACTGCTTTAAATCCACCACCAAGGAAACAACATGGCCAGCACACGCGAAAAAGTAGTGTTTGATAGTAATGGTATCGCTTTAGCCGGCGCGCTGGAAAAGCCCCAAGGCAATGTAAAAGGCTACGTACTGTTTGCGCACTGCTTCACATGCGGCAAAGACATTGCCGCGGCTTCACGTATTTCTCGCGCCTTAGTAGCACTGAATTTCGCGGTACTACGATTTGATTTTACCGGCCTTGGTAACAGCGATGGTGATTTTGAAAACACCAATTTTTCATCCAACGTTGAGGACTTGGTCGCCGCCGCAAAATTTCTAAGAGAAAACTATCAAGCGCCCAGTATTCTCATTGGACATAGCCTTGGTGGTGCAGCTGTACTCAAAGCCGCTAGCGAGATTCCTGAGGCGGCTGCAGTAGTGACAATTGGTGCGCCGTTTCAAACTCACCATGTGAGCAAGCAGTTTGGTGAAGATGTCGAAAAAATCGAGACCGAAGGAGAAGCTTTGGTCAATCTCGCTGGCAGGCAGTTCAAAGTTAAGAAGCAGTTTCTTGATGATATCGGCTCCCAGTCAAGCGACCACATTCGAAAATTGGGTAAAGCATTACTCATTTTGCACTCGCCAATTGATGGCACTGTCGGCATTGCAGAGGCAGAAAAGATCTACAAGGAAGCCTTACACCCCAAGAGTTTCATCAGCTTAGACAAGGCAGATCATCTGCTCAGCAGCGCGGCCGACTCTGAATATGCGGCGATTTGCATAAGCGCTTGGTCTTCTCGCTTTTTGGCTGCCAGCTGATAGGGGTAACAATCGCAGGTCTGCAGTTTGTCAAAAGTTAGAGAGCTTTAACAACGGCCTTACTACAATCTATAGCGCAGTAAAAAATTGGTTTAGTTGCTTTTTCAGCCGCCAAAAGTTCCTAGCAAGATATCGATGGTGGTTACTAGTACTTTGTTAAATAGCTAACCAGGGCCATAAGCGTCCGCGGGATAAACGCAAAGGTATATTTTCTATTCGAAAACTAGCAAAATTGCACTCCCTGTCTCTGATAAATTGATTTCTAAGATACTAAGAACACCTATGATAGGAAACAAGGATATTGAATGCTGGGGCGGAATCGAATCTTCACTAGGTTGTCATCTCCCATGAGCATATCCAATTCACCACTTACAGAAAAGGAACTAGACTTCCTCAACAAGTTTTTGCTGGATCGTTTCGACGACGACGCAGAAGATACTATAGACCTTGACGAGGGCGTATTAGACGTCTCTGAACTGGACGGTTTTTTCACGGCTATCGTTAGTGGTCCTGTTATGATTCCACCCTCACGATGGCTGCCCGCAGTGTGGGGCGACTTCGCGCCCACTTGGGAGAGCGAAAAGATATTCCAAACTGTCTTTTCGCTTTTGGTTCGGCATATGAATGCTATCGCCGACACTATGCTAGAACACCTTAACGATTTTGAGCCGCTATTTTTGACTCGGAAAAACTCGGACAATAGCTCTCTTATTGTGGATGAATGGTGTGAAGGCTACATCCGCGGTGTCGCTCTAGCCCAATCTCAATGGGATACTGCAGGCGCCGAGATAGCCGCTCTACTGGATCCAATTCAGGCTTTTACTCAAGCCGCTAAATGGCGGGGGCATAATTTAGAAACCCCGGCATTGGAAAAACTACAGCAGACTATCAGCCCCAGCGTTCGTAAGATTTACGCCTACTGGCTATCCCGACGCATGGATTCACTACCAAGTTCTAGCCCGACAATTCGCGAAGAACCAAAGATTGGCCGCAACGACCCTTGCCCCTGCGGCAGCGGTAAGAAATATAAGCGCTGTTGCTTACACTAAGTTGGAGTCCTGCCTGATAGCGAGTACTAGTTATTGAAGTTTACCAGCACTACGCCGGCCTCGATGGTCTGCAGCACAAAGTCATGCCCCTCTACCAAGATATGCTTAGTAGCTTTGAGAAACTCAGTTGCACTATCAAGTTATTAAGTTATGAGTGTCCCCTCCCCAAGCAAACGACGATTGGTGTTTTGTCTTGCGAGCACGGTCTTGCGTTTTCTCAACAGGGCAACTCTTAAACGACCTTATCTTTTACTAGATTGGCGATCGCCCCAGAATCAAAACCAAGTTCAGCGAGAATGGAATGAGTATGCTGCCCCAATGCCGGGACGGGGCCAAGTGCCGCATCAAAAGTACTGTTGTTAGCTGGGGGTAGCAGGCTCTTGACCTGTCCATTGGGAGTATCAATATCGACGAAACGCCGCAATGCGGTTAGCTGAGGATGGTCCCACACCTCAGCCATGGTATTCACCCTAGCAAAAGCGATCTGCGCCTCATCGAGTAAACTCGTAAGTGCCTCAAAATTTAGCTGATCAAATTTGGTTTGAATAATTTTTTTCAGCGCCTCTCTATTCTCGCTACGCAGAATATTGGTACTGAACCTCGGGTCAGTTACAAGCTCTGCCTCACTTAACACATGAGTGCAAAATCTTTCCCACTCACGTTGATTTTGAATTCCAATAAGAAGCGGCTTGTGATCACCGGTTGTGAATAAGCCATAGGGATATATGCTGGCATGATCGCTTCCTGTACGCAGCGGCGGTAGCGCGCCATCGTAGGCATAGTTCAAAGGAAACCCCATCCATTCAGTCATGGCTTCTAACATAGAAATATCGATACGGCTGCCCAAACCTGTTTGGCTGCGCTGGATCAATGCCGCAAGAATAGCGGCATGAGCTTGGGTGCCCGCGGCAATATCTGCGATGGAAATACCGCTTTTCACTTCTTGCTCTTGGGTTCCAGTGACCGAAAGAAAACCAGCTTCAGCCTGAACCAAAAGGTCATAGGCTTTTTTGTTTTGATAAGGGCCGCTCTCGCCATAACCAGAGATATTGCAGACAATAAGCTTGGGGTGCAGACGGTGCAGGGCGTCGAACGACAAGCCCATCTTGTCAGCTGCTTTCGGCGCTAGGTTTTGCACCAGAATATCCGATGCGGCGATTAGCGGGCTTAGTATCTCACCGACCCGTGGATGCTTTAGATCCAAGGTCAGACTTTGTTTTGAACGATTGGTCCATACAAAATGTGAGGACAGCCCCTTTACCCGCTCATCGTAACTACGAGCAAAGTCCCCCTCTTGGCGGCGCTCCACTTTAATGACTCGGGCGCCGAGCTCTGCCAGCTGCCGCGTGCAGAGCGGCGCGGCTATAGCATGCTCAACAGCCAGCACTGTGATTCCGGTTAGTGGCCCTTGAAGCTTCATAGACTCATCTAATACTGTAGGGTTTCTTCCCTAACCAAATCTTGTTGAATTTCGGCCTCGCTAAACGGCAGCTTAATCCATTCGCTATTGGAGTATATTTTGGTTAGATCTGAATAAAAAGGTGAGTCTGGCTCAGGAGATTGAGAATAAGTCAGAATAGCATCGGCGTTGGGGCTACCGTCTTCATTCCACGTTACGGTTTGAATGTAACTGTTGCCATGAGTGATTGGCGAGTAACCCCCACTTTCAGGATTTAGACGCGAGGTAATTACGCTGAACATACCGCCGCCCCCGGCGCCGCCTGGAATGCCAATTTTTTCGCCGTTACGTAGTGCGAACTGTACGTCACCCCATTTCGCATCGAGCGGAATATTCAATTCTTGCAGGGCGGCAACTGACGCCGCTAAGGCATCAACGATATAAGTGCGGGTTTCAGCTTTGTCGATAGTCAGCCCACGCGGTGTGTTCAGCGGGTCACTCACTTCAAAGGCAACTCCAAAGTGATCAGGAAGCTGCCGCGCTGCTACTAAAAACTCATTAAAAATGTGTGCTCCCACACTGTCTATATCTTGCCGCCGATCCCAATTGGCTAACACGTCGCACGCTTCAGCCAAGGTGGCTTCGTCTGCACACACCGTTAACACTTCATCGAGAAACAATTCGGCGCCGTAATGTCGATGACTGAAAAGCATTTCCTCAACTGCACTTACAGAAATAGCTTTCTCGGTGGCCAACGCTTCTGCAACCAGATTCAAGCCCGCTCTGGTACGAAGAGAACGGGGTTCTTTCTCATTGCCAATAATCGGTGAAAATCCTTCAAGACGAATATTTGGATTAGACAGCCAATAGGAATCGTTCATGTTGCTAACATAGTTGTTGGTGATCAAACTTGGTTGCTCTGATGGCGGCATCAAACCGGGATTAGCTGCAGAGGCATCTATCTGCCAATCACAGCTTGGGTCTGAGCCGTTTAGAGTAATCGCTCTGCGCCCACCGCTGCCTTCTTGCTCTACAGCACAGCGGCCAATCAGCTCCGCTGACACATTGGGTATGGCCGACATGTCTGCGTACAGCGTGCTTCCCGAACTGTCTGCAGCAATAGTGTTGACGAAGGCGGCCGCCTGGAATTCCGCCAAGGC
>JBLGBD010000015.1:0-37667 GCA_047617585.1 Pseudohongiellaceae bacterium
TCTTTTGCATAGGTAACTTGATGGCCTGCGGACTCTTGGGCGCCGGCAAGCATGGGCGTCAAAGCTAGCGCTCCAAACAATCCGATTACTCTTGATTTTTTCATTGCTCTCTCCTGTTTCCGTAAATTGTCATTACTGCTACGCCCAGTCTCGCTGTTAGTTAGGGCTAACATGCCCAAGCGTATGAGGCTCTTTGTTGTAAGTGTTATGTAGCTTTGCCGTTTATCTGCTGCACTTTCTTGCTATTGCCACAACGCTGTTCAAGTAATAGTTCCGAAACCCTATTTTGCCGTGGCGGTTTTTACAATTACTGACATAGCTCAATTTTTTCTTCTTTCAATTGTTACAAATTGTGTGCTTTGGAATCTGCATACGTCCTGCCCTGCAATACTTTTTTTCAACCAATGTGATACGCCCATATCTCTTAGTTTTTGCTTAATCTATACTGAGTACGCACAGCGTCAGCGCTAATATGCGAGCGCTAAATAGCCGCCTCAAAGCCAATTATGGCTTTGACAAAACAGAACTCTTTTAAGCTTTTCCCTAAAATTTATTGGTATTGCTACTGAACTTCGCCCGCTAATTTAATTAGACCGGAGAATACTTATGTGTAAGTCCAAAGCGCTTTTAGTTGCTACGTCAGCGTTGATGACAGCGCTGCTTTTTGTTGCGGCTGATATACCACTAGGCCATGCTCAAACCACTCCTGCACAAGAGCTTAGTGAGTTAACCCTGCTCGCCCCACAAGCGGTTGCGAGGTACTACTCACAGCACCCCACTGCTAGTGCATGGGGCGAAGGCGAGGACCTAAGCGAACTGATGCAAGCTCTGTCAGGCCTTGAACAGCATGGCTTGAATCCAATGCACTATCATTTCGAGCAGTTGAGAAGCCCAAGTGTAAGCACTGCAGCTTTGGATGTGTATGCAACCGACGCATGGCTATCGGCGGCTGCTCACATGCTTTATGGCAAATTAGATCCTATCAGCGTTGAACCAAACTGGACTGCGATTGGCAGGCAAGCAGATCTGGTTGCCGCACTCAATGCCGCCTTAACCACTCACTCTATTGCGCCTTCACTCGAACAGTTTGCGCCCCAGCAAGAAGGCTATTCAGCATTGCTTAGTGAATACCAATCGTTAAGAGCTCTTGCAGTCATCCCAATCAGGGTAGTTCCAGATGGTCCTACCTTCAGACCGGGTATGAGCGGAGACCGAGTCAAAGCGCTGCAAGAGCGGTTGGCTCAACTAGAGCTGCTGTTTGACGCAACGATCGACGGCGTTATGGGAACAGCAACAACCGACGCAGTTATGACTTTTCAAACACTGCATGACTTGGATAGCGATGGCTTAGTCGGTGCAGCGACCTTAGCCGCGCTCAATCGAGGACCACAGGAAAAATTGGCGAAGCTTAGGGTTAATATGGAACGCTGGCGTTGGCTACCCCAAGACTTAGGTCGCAAACACATTCGAGTCAACATCGCAGGCTTTAATGTGGCGGCCTGGAAAGATGGCGCGCTAGTGCGCACCCACCTTGCAATAGTGGGTAAACCCTACCGTAAAACGCCAGTTTTCTCTGATGAAATTGAATACATCGTGTTTAACCCATGGTGGGAAGTGCCAAACTCAATCGCCCGAGTGGACAAATTACCTCTGTTTCAGCAGGACCCCTCCTTGGTTGATAGCTTAGGGTTTCAAGTACTCGACAGAGATGGACAGGTGCTTAATAACGCAGGCATCGATTGGACAGGAATTCGCCCCGGCACATTCCCTTACCGCCTGCGGCAATCCCCAGGGCCTCAAAACGCGTTGGGAGAAGTAAAAATCATGTTCCCTAACATCCACAATGTCTATCTTCATGACACGCCCACCCGCGGCCTATTTTCAAATCGCCAACGAGCCTTTTCCTCCGGCTGCATGCGAACTCAAGACCCTCTTGATCTAGCCGCATGGTTACTGGAAGAGACTGCCGATTGGGATAAAAATCGAATTAATGCCGCCATCGCCAGCGGCCTAGAGACTCGGGTCAATCTAACTCGCCGCGTGCCTGTCCATGTGCTGTATTTTACGGCGGTAAATGAAGAGCATGGCGGGGTTAGATATCTCGATGATATTTATCAGCGGGATGACGCGGTGCTCGCAGGCCTGCGTTCAACCACACTGTAACGATTGGTTTTATTTGAGGCAGGTTTGATGAAGTTCACTGTTGTGTTGTTTGCTGTAATTGCAGTATTGCTACCTCTTTTCGCGGTCGCCCAATTTGATAACGGCCGTGTTGGTTTTACCATCGCTTTTGAAGGCCTTGAAAGTGATTTGAGCATTTTGACCACAGCCATTATGCCTGGCCAACGACTGCATATAACAACCTCCGCTGATGCTGCGGCCAACATGGGGCAGCTAAGCAAACAGGGTAATGGTTGGATATGGGTGGCACCTGCTAAACCTGAACGCGCCGAGTTAGATTTTACTATTGGCGCCGAGTCTATTCGGCTTAATGTGTTTGTTCTGACGCCTTTTAAAAATGGTGAAACTGAATCATTGAATGGTTATCGGGTTGGCCACTATGCAACCACTCTTTTTAAAGGCCTAGAAACCTATTCCGTGCCTCAAGGATTTATCGATTTTGCCAAAGGCCCTGAGGACTTAAAAATATCGCCTCATTTTACGCTCAAGCAGTTCCTGTGCAAACAGCAACCAGGCCATGATCCAACTTACTTGCTGGTTCGAACTGCCATGCTAATAAAACTCGAAGCCTTATTGGACGCTGCCAATGCAAAAGGCTGGAGAGCAGATTCATTTTATGTAATGAGTGGCTTTCGCACTCCGTTTTATAATCGCTCCATCGGAAACGATACAAGCTCGTCCAGACATCTCTACGGCGGTGCGGCCGACATCTGGCTCGACAATGATGGTGACGGTCAAATGGATGACTTAAACCAAGACGGCAAAATCAATAAAGACGATGCGCGAGCCCTTGCCGCGTTAGCCGGCACTTTGGCAGACAAAGGCGGGAGAAACTGGCCCGCGGGCGGCATTGGTGTCTATGGCGCGAACTCAGCTCACGGGCCTTTTTTACATATTGATGCCCGAGGCTACCGGGCAAGGTGGTAGGTCAGAAATATGGTCTTAAGTTTCTAACCAACTTTTTCTTTAACTTTTTTGCACTGCGCACCTCACTTAACCCATCTAAGACTGTCTCGTTTATGGCCTTTGTAGTTGTCTCTCATAAAAACCGAACTGTTCTAGCGAACCCGATAACAATTCGCTTAAAGCGATGCGTTGCAGACAACATTTTCTGATCCAAATTATTCTTATGCTGCGTAATTAGATTCGAGTACGTTGATTAACTACAATTCTAAGGAGAGTACAATGACTTCAAACCAAAGTGCGTTTACCAGAATCCTAATGGCAGCAGGACTAACTCTTACAGCGAGCACAGCGCTCGGACAAGATTTCTATGTGTCAGGAACACTTGGGCTTTTAAGCCAAGATGATTCTTCCAACGCCGGCACTTTTACTTCCAACTTTACAACAGGCACTGTCACTGGAGTAAATCCGCCACTGAACATACCGTCCGGCTCAGCAGTTGGTTGGAACACAGGATTTGACCGCGGCATGAATTATGGCGTTGCCATAGGCACAAATTTTCAAGGCTTTCGATTTGAACTAGAGTATCGAGAAAGTAATGCCGATGTTGATACTCACCGCGGAGTTTCCGCCGCAGGAATAGATTTATCGAATATTGACGCGGGTGTATTGATTGGCGGCAACGTTGGCGACCTAGGTGTATCGGTCGCAGGTTTGGTCGGCGCCGGTCAGGGACAGCTTGAAACCTCCAGCATTATGGTTAATGCATTTTATGACTTCGACCTTGATGGCCCATTCACCCCCTACGTCGGTGTTGGTATCGGCAATGCCAACAGTGATGTGGTTTATGCCCCGTCGAACACACCAGTGCTCAACGGCAGCGATGATGGTTTCGCATGGCAGGTTATTGGCGGGGTAAGTTATGAGCTAACAGACTCACTAGATCTGTTTGCGAACTACCGCTATTTTAGCGCCGAAGATTTCAGTGTCAGGTCCTCCTTGCTACCGGCGACTTTTGAGTTAGAAAACAACTCCCAATCTCTTGACGTGGGCATTCGCTTTTCGTTTTGAGGCTTAGCTAGATTCTTGAAGTGTTAAAAAAGCAGGGGGCTTTGATTGCCCCTGCCGATTTTTAAGGCTGTTTAAATCGGGTCGCCTGGAGGCAATTCCAAGGCCGCATTTGGCATTGCCTCTTGCGGGTTTTGCTGCCAACGACGAATGTCTGCCGCTACCGTTGCTTGGTGAGCACTAGCATTGCGTTGACGCTCTAAGCGATTTGCTAACTTAGATAGTCGATCTGTCAGCACAGCTTTCACCGCCGGAGAACTTTCTTCACTGCTAGCCTGTGTCATCATCTCGTCCGCGGTGACGCGCTGCACCACACTCAACACCTGCTTTTGGTAATCAGAGTTTGGCGTGTCGGCACTCCAAGTCACCTCTAGTAAGCGATCTATTACTTCCTCAAGATCCGGGTAGTCGCCCATGCTGCCATAGGCTACTAACCTAGCCATTCTCTCAGGGTGTAAGATTTGTTGGGCCGACAAACTCGCTGAGGCTTCGGCCGCACCTAGAGAATCGAACAACAATCCAGTGCGACCAGGAAACGGCTCGCCTTGACTAAAACGATAGGCTGGCGGTGGAATTAGCTCAAGAATACTTTCGGGAAGGGTTAGGAAATCGACGCTTAAGGTAGAGAGAACTGTTTCCAATGCATCTCTTTGTTCTTCGCCATCGATTATTGTAAATGGAGTTTGGCCATCGCCTCTCACGGTATATAGATAGTTCGCGCCGCCGATGCTCTGCGCGGCTGAGTTTAGCTGAAAGCGGTGATGCATATAAAGAGGCAGCAGCACATTCTCTAAAGTCGATTGCGGCTCACCGTTTCTAATAACAGCAAGCCCGAAACTCTCCAGCCCAATACGTCTAACTTCAATTTCATGCTTTAGATGGTCTACAAGGTTTGCGCCATTATCCCACACCCCAGCAAATTGCTGGCCAGCACCGACGAAATTATTGTTGTTGTGGTCCATGAACAATAGGCCTCTATCTATGCTCTCTTGTACTATCTTAGCCAGCTCTTGCGCTTCGTTGGCCCCAGCAGGAAACTGCTCATAAGAATATCGCACTGCTAGTTTGTCGTACTCACCAATTCTTTGTACGTAGGCGTTGCTTAGGTCAATTTCGCCTGCAGCATTGATCTCAACCAAAGGTGCCGGGTAGTCCATAACACTTTCGCGGTCATAGGCACTGCTTAAATAGTTATGAGGAAATCCAAGTGTGTGACCCACTTCATGGGCCGAAAGCTGCCTTACCCGGTCCAGCGCCATATTCACAGATGCAGAATTATCCCCCGCAACAGTTTCTAAATAGTCGAAGGCTGGAATTAAGCCTTGGCCGTGGAGGTAGTCTTGACGCAGGCGCAGACTGCCAAGGTTTACATTGCCTTTGATGATTTCGCCCGTGCGCGGATCCATCACCGAGCCACCGTAGGAATAACCTCGGGTGCGGCGATGAGTCCAGTGAATCATGTTGTAGCGCACATCCTGAGCGTCAGCCCCCGGCGGCAGTTCTTTAACTTGAAAGGCATCGATGAAGCCGGCAGCCTCATAGGCCTGATTCCACCAACTTGCACCGACAATCAGCGCGGCCTTAATAGGCTCGGGGGTGCCGGAGTCGACATAATAAACAATAGGCTCAACGGCTTCCGAGCGGGCAGCGTTAGGATTCTTTTTCTCCAACCTGTGTTTGCCGACTAGGCGCACAACTAAGTCCTCATCTATATCCGTGCTGTAGTCGGAAATCGTAGGACCGTTGGTGCCAATGCGCGGATCTGCTAGCCTGACTTTAAAGTTGTCATCTGGCAGTTTTACGATGGAGTGGTGCTGCCGCAGAGTGATAGCGCCGCCCGTGGCAGCAACACTACTCACAAGCCCCCCCGGGCTGCTGCTGGTAAAAGTAAGCATAGATTCTATTTCAACGTTTTCAGGAAACGCTTTGGTGTTTGCTAAATAGATGGCGCTGCGGCTCTTATCCAAACTGAAACTGCCTTGGCCTTGGCTTGAGATAGCCCCAGTGACATTTCTTGCATCTCGCAAAAAGAAGTCGGTAGCGTCAACCAGCACGCTGTCGCCGGTGACCGCAGCGATATCAAACCCCCAATGTACCGATGGCGCGAAGGAATCCACCACTGCTTGCCGCTCAAGCTCATTGTTGCTTGACGCTCGGTATCTATAGTTAGGCTGCATCAACAGAACCCTTGGCCCAACTCGTTTGGCGGCGAATACATAGGTGCCCCGCAGCTGGCCCCGGTCAATGCCCACTGGATTAGAGCCCAAACCGGACGCCATAGATATCTGGTAGAGAAATTCGGTGTCTAGCTTATCTATCTCCCAGTACAGCTTGCCGGCAGATTCATCCCAATAAAGATTAAAGTACCCTTCCATTAAGGTTGTGCCACTGACCTTATCTTCAATCGAAGGCAGGCTTTGGGCCTGAACAAGAGTTGATGCAGACGCCACAGAAAAGGCGAGTGCACCTGAGGCTAAGAACCTGCCACAGAATTTAATTAATTTTTGGGAAAATATTGCCAATCTCATTGAAACTACCTCAGCCTAGATGCGGGATAAATCATTACGAATAAGCCTTAAAGACTATCACTGCATCGCAGGATTTTGTAATAAAAATCCGCTTCAATGGCTAGATTCCAACTTACTTTTTGAGCCGACAAATCATGCACTTTAATTGAGCGCAATGAGGCCTTAAGTTGAGGTAAGACTCGACCATTCGCCCCGCAAAACGACCCTAAAACGGCCGCCGCAAGGTGTCAACGCACCTTTAATAAGCAGTGCAATTGGCAAAGTGCCGTGATACGTTGCGCGCCTTAAGACACTGTGGCCCCGGTTTACCTGAAAAATGAAGTACCAAGCACTTTTAAATGAGATTTATAGCGAAGTATTGCCGCTGCAAGGCGAGGGCAAGGTGGCCGACTATATTCCTGCTTTGGGCCATATTGACCCGCGAAAGTTCGGTATAGCCATTGAGACTATTGAGGGCGAGCGCTTTGAAGTTGGTGACTCCAAGGAGCTATTCTCTATTCAGAGTATTTCAAAGGTTTATAACCTGGCGCTGGGTGTGCGCATCATCGGCGATCAGATCTGGGAGCGAGTGGGGATAGAACCTTCTGGCAGCCCCTTTAATTCGCTTGTCCAACTTGAGTATGAAAAAGGCATCCCCCGCAATCCGTTCATCAATGCCGGTGCGCTGGTCGTGACCGACATTTTGCTCGACCACTTAGATAGTCCTAATGAAGAAATGCTTGGCTTCGTCGAAAAGCTACAGTGCTCGGATGCCAAATTTAACAAAGTGGTGGTGCAATCTGAAAAAGACCATGGCTTTAGCAATGCCGCCTTGGTCAACTTTATGAAAGCCTATGGCAATATTAATCACGAAGTAGACGAAGTATTAGATGCCTACTATCACCAGTGCTCAATCGAAATGAGCTGTACTCAATTGGCCCGCTCGTTTTTATTTTTAGCCAATGCTGGAGTAGTGCCAGCCACCGGTGAAAGAATACTTTCAGTGAGCGCCGCAAAGAAAATTAATGCCATCATGTTGACCTGTGGTTTTTACGATCAAGCAGGTGCTTTTGCCTATCTTGTGGGGCTGCCGGGAAAAAGCGGTGTTGGCGGCGGTATCGTCGCCGTGATCCCGGGCGAGCTTAGCATTGCAGTATGGAGCCCCGAGTTAAACCAGCAAGGCAACTCAATACTTGGTATTAAAGTATTGGAGCTATTTACAACCAGAACTGGCATGTCGATTTTTTAAGGGTTACAACTACTATGAGAAATTTTTTCTGCGGCTGCGGCGCAGCCATTTATTTTGAAAACTCTCACTGCGTCACCTGTCTGAACGAGCTGGGTTGGTGCCCCTCGTGCAACACCCTACGCTCGATCTTCGCCGACGGCTCAGGCAACTACCGCTGCGGCGGAGTGTCCTGTGGCAAACCGCTAGTTAAATGCCACAACAACCAAGTACAAAATGTGTGTAACCGCTGCGTCTTACTGGAAAACGCCACTGGTGAAATGACCCTGTGTAATTACTGCCGATTTAACGACACAGTGCCAGATTTGTCAGTGCCGGGTAATCATGAAAAGTGGCACCGAATTGAGGTTGCCAAGCGCCGATTGCTTTATACCTTAGACCTGTTGGGCCTGCCTTATGGTAGCGCCGAGGATGGTTTCCCAGTGCCTTTGTCTTTCGACTTTAAAAGCGATGTGACTAAGAAGCGCACTCTGTGGTTCTTTATGAATAAGGAAGAGCAGGTCTACACGGGTCATTTTAATGGCAAAGTGACAATCAATATTAGAGAAGCTGATCACGTCGAGCGTGAAAAAGCTCGAGTGTCTTTTGGCGAAGCCCACCGAACGGTGATCGGTCATTTCCGCCATGAAATGGGCCATTATTTCTGGGACGTACTGGTTAAAGGCCAGTGCGAAGCGCAGTGCATCGCACTGTTTGGCGACCACAACAATCCAGATTACAGCGCCGCCATGGAAATCTATTACCAAAATGGCGCCAAAGCCAATTGGCAGCAAAGCTATATAAGTGGCTATGCAACAATGCACCCTTGGGAGGACTTTGCCGAAAGCTTTGCCGCCTATCTACATATGATAAGTGTCGTCGACATCGCGTTTCATGCCGACTCATTGTTTTCAGTAGAGCCAACATCGGCCAGCTTTTCAAGCTTAGCCGACCAGCATACGACGCTAGGCTTAATGTTGAATGAAATGAATAGGGCAATGGGCTTACAGGACTTGGTGCCAGTGGTTTATACAACGGGCAGTCTGGCGAAGATCGAATTCATTCATAATTTACTGCGAAACGCGTCCGGTCGTAACTACCTAAAGCTTGCCCCGCCCCTAGCGAATCAATCGTAGTAGGCACAGGTCATAACCCTATTGGGGCAGCCCCACCCTCCCTAGGCAGGCCTGACAGCAGCCTTTGAGTTCAAGGGTTTGTAATGTTCACGCAAAATACTGGACAAGCGATGGGCACACAGATACCTTTTGAAAGTTACATTCACTGTTGAGATAGCGCTACTACTAAAAATAGAACACTGTTCAACGCTCAATACCCCTGCACTGGAGTGAGAATATGATAAGAAAATCTCTTTGCACACTGACATTCGCTGCCGTTACAGCGCTTTTTGTCGCCCCAATTAATGTTTTCGCTCAGGCGATGGAGTCGATCGAGCCATTCAAAGTGGGCACCTTCGCCATCAATGACATCCCCACAGTGGGCCTAGTAGTTCGCGATGATCAATTAATCGTGGACCTTGCAGGTGCCAACCGGGCCATGCAGTTAAAGCCCCAATTTAGCCAAATGATGATGCCCCAAGACATGCTTGGGCTAATCGAGCAATATGATTACGGCTTAAAATACCGTATTTACGAGATTGTGAACTGGCTAGTAGAGCAAAATCTGCTTAGCGGCTCCGACCTCCCAAGCTATGTTCATCAGGTGGGCTCGGTGGACATAATGGCGCCGATTCAGTACCCCAGCAAAATTATGAATGCGGCGGTCAACTTTTACACTCACGCCTGCGAAGGCTGCAATGCCGACGAGCTTAACGCCCGCGCCCGCGAGCGCCGCGAGAACCGCGGCGTACCTTATCTTTTCTTAAAGCCTAGCCGCGGCGCTGTTATTGGTGATGGCGATGACATCATCATGCCTTACGGCCGAGACCGCATCGAGTGGGAAGTGGAAATGGCGATCGTGTTTGGCCGAACCGGCAAGTACATCTCTGCCAACCGCGCCTATGATCACGTGTTTGGTTACATGGTAGCGATGGATATTTCTGATCGCGGCGGTCGACCACCAGGTGGTTACGGCGCTGGTTCAGACTGGTTCGTCGGTAAAGGCCACGACACATTTGCGCCACAAGGCCCATGGATAGTGCCAAAAGAGTTTTACGGCGACCCAATGGATCGTCTCCACCAAACCTTAGTGATCGATGGTGTGACTGTTCAAGAAGCCAAAGCTGGCGACATGATTCACAACATCCCTGAACTTATTGAATACGCCTCGTCACTCATCACCGTGTTCCCTGGCGATGTAATGCAAAGTGGCACCTCTGGAGGCACCGGTGCCGGCCGCGTTGAACGGGCCACTGGTTCTGGCTACCTAATTGATGGCGAAATAGTTAGTGCCAGCATTGAAGGGATCGGCACTCTTACTCATACGGTTAGGATTGAGCGCAGCGTGCCTGATGATTTATCAGGCTCACAGCTGCCGCCGGTTAGCTCTTATCGATCTAACCCCTAGGCTGCAACTGCTCAGCGACTAAAGGGCGCCGCATTGTAAAACAAGCGGCGCCCTTTTTTGTGGTACTTGATAAATAGGGCAATAAGTCTACTGTCTCGCCTTGACGCGTATCGATCAGTACCCTGTTAGCTCGTCAAGATCACTTTAAGTGTGACTCCTAGACATTTTAGTCTTAAAAAAACCAACATAAAGAGAGGTTCAACATGAAGTCAGTCACTACTGCTCTTACCACACTGACTCTGGCACTAACTGCAGTCTATGCTAGCGCAGAAACCAGCGTGCTATTTATTGGCAACAGCTTTACCTTCGCCTATGGCTCACCGGCGAAGTACTACCGCGCGGATTCTGTCACCGACCTTAATAACGAAGGCATCGGCGGCGTGCCCGCGCTATTCAAGTCTTTCGCTGATCAAGCGGGTCTCGACTACAATGTTTATCTGGAAACTCGCGGCGGCAGCGGTCTGGATTTTCACCTTGAGAACAAGCGCGGAGTGATCGGCAGACGACCATGGGATCAAGTCGTCATGCATGGATTTAGCACCTTGGACAGTAACAATCCCGGCGACCCAGCATTGCTGACTAGCACCACCGTGCAAATGACAGACTTTCTGCAAAGCCTTAACTCTGAGGTGGAAGTGTTTCTCACCTCCACCTGGTCGCGAGCAGATCTTATCTATCAAGCCGATCGCCATTGGAGCGGCACTCCTATCGAGCAAATGGCCTTAGACGTGCGCGCTGGATACGACACGGCAGCGGCAAGCTCACCAGCTGTCAAGGCAGTCAATGGCGTTGGCGAGGCTTTCACTGCAGCAATGCAGCTGGGCATCGCCGACACCAACCCTTATGACGGCATCGAGGTTGGCAAGGTTAATCTTTGGACATGGGACCACTACCACGCCAGTGTGTACGGATACTATTTGGAGGCGCTGGTAGTTTTCGGCAACCTTACCGGTTTAGACCC
The DNA here is from genome assembly GCA_047617585.1 of Pseudohongiellaceae bacterium. Taxonomy (GTDB): domain Bacteria; phylum Pseudomonadota; class Gammaproteobacteria; order Pseudomonadales; family Pseudohongiellaceae; genus UBA9145. The sequence goes on from JBLGBD010000015.1 coordinate 11,369, forward strand.
ACGCTCTCTTGGCGAGAATGAATGTTCAGGGTTTGAACTTGGTATGTCCCGCAACGAGGTCACGATGCTTCAACAGGCAGCCTATAATCAGCTAGCAAAAGACTCTCAAATTAGCCCCTTACCTTTATTGTTGCCAAAACCAGTTCAGCCCGAGCGCTGCTTTGCGAGCAAGTAAGACATCTGACTCGTTAGTTTTTACAACATGCACGCGGCGTATAGTTGTTCGAGGTTTATTCGTCAACGCTAGAAGTAGGTTAGTTAAGCGATAGCACTGGCTTTCGCTTTACTAAAACCGCTGTGCCAGCGTCGTAGCGCTGCTGTGCTGTTTGAGCCAAACTGCGGCGAGTCTCTTGCTGCAATGTCAGCAGTGAGAGCCGCAGAAAAGCTTTTTCAATAAAATCCTCCCAATGCCGCTCTAAAAATGATCTCCCGACGTTCTTGTTTGGCTTTGTCTGCTTATGCACTATCTAAACAATGCTATGCGAGCCACCTTATAGCGCGTTCCCTGTGTTGCTTAACCGGCTTAGACACCCGGAGTAAGAAAACTGCCATCCAATACCTCTAACTTTTAATAATATTGAATGATTTCAGGCAATTGAGCGCAGCTTGCGATCACAGAAAATAGGCGCAAACAAATTCGCTGGTCTACACTTTAGAAACTTAAACTTAAACTCACCCCTTAGCGCCGATGAAAACACAGAGTCCAGAACACGATTATTTGCTGCTCTATCGGCTGCTAATGCTCATCGGCACCCCGATGGTGTTTTTCGACAGCTTTTTCTTCGACGCCCTGCAGCCGGTAAACTCTGCAGCGGAAGTTGTTTCTAGGTATGTGGCTGCACTGTTAGTAATTGCCTCGTTCACCGCCTCTTGGTTTAGCCGGTGGTGGCAGGACAACATCGGTGAGATTACCTTGTTTACCAGCTATTGCGTGGTCATCAATGCTGCATTGATACTGTACGACTCTAAAATCGGCGCCTATGAGTCCTATTACCCGATCGGAACGTTGCTGCTAATTGGCATGACTTTTCACAAGACCAGCTTGGTTTTTGCCTTTGAAATCCCCGCGGCGATTATCTATATCTACACGGCTCATCAGATCCCCGATCCAAAAATGGATCCAAAGTTATTCACTGCACTTGTCGTCGTTTTTTTTTATTATTAGATTTTTTTAGCTGGAATTTTATCCGCATGCGCAGAAAGCGAACTGAGTCCGAAGCTGTGGCAAACCTTTGGTTCGATCAGGGAGCCGACGGGATGCTGTATGGCGACACTGGCGTAAGCACTCCTGCTCGGGTTAACCCTAAAGCGTACGAGCTGCTTGGCACAAATGACAATGCACAGTGCGGCGAGCTTATTAGAAATGCGTTTTTTGCCTCTGTCAAAGATGAAGATCCTAAAGCAGTGTATGTTCGAATTATGAAACTTGGTCGCTGGAACGGCAATGTGGAGGTCGGTACGGCGACAGGAAGCGTGTTCTCGGGCAATCTGGAAATGCGTCGCACCTTCATCCAGGGCAAAGACCTTACGCTAATTCGAATCGCTGACGTTAGCTTGCAAGTTGCCCACGAAAAAGCATTGCAAATAGCCAAAGAAGCAGCTAAAGCAGCTGTTTTTACTCGCTCAAGATTTCTCGCCAACATGAGCCATGAAATTCGCACCCCAATGAACGGGGTCATCGGCATGACGTCCCTGCTTTTAGATACCGAACTTACTGCAGAACAAACTTCTTATTTAAAAACTACCCAAGCAAGTGGGGAATCTCTCTTAGCAATTATCAATGAAATTTTGGATTTCTCGAAAATCGATTCCGGCGCAGTTGAATTTTACGCCGAGGCGTTTGATTTGGAGTGCTGTGTGGTTGATGCGCTCGATGTAGTCGCCCCTACTGCTGCTCAAAAAAAGCTTCAGCTAGTTTTGGATTTCCGCGCCGACCACACCAAGAATTTTATCGGTGATTTAAATAGGTTGCGACAGGTCTTGATTAACCTACTGTCTAACGCCGTAAAATTTACTGAGGTTGGAGAGATATCCCCACCGTGACCCAACAAGACGGGCTAGTTATTTTTAGCATCAAAGACACAGGAATCGGCATTGCCCAAGACAAAGTCGACCACTTGTTTGAACCCTTTATCCAAGCCGATGCTTCAACCACACGCATCTATGGTGGCACTGGTTTAGGCCTATCAATTTGCAAAGGCATCATTGAAAAAATGGGTGGCAAGATTTCTGTTGAAACTAAGCTTGATCAAGGCAGCACGTTCTCATTTCAAATTCAACTAGAGGCCACCGACAGCAAATCTGACTTTCAGTTCAAGCGGCCAAGCAACCTTACTTGCCTATTGCACTGCACTAATGATTCATCATGCGGTGCACTAATACAGCAGCTATCTCGTTTAGGTATTACAACCATCGCGGCGGATTCAGCGGCGGCTTTTCTGCAAGAAATCGAAAAAAATCCCTACAGCCTCGCGTTTATTGACGGTGACTCAAGCAGCGAAGCAGAGCTTTTTTCTAAGGCCAATCAAGCCAGCGGCACTAAGCGTGTAAGGCTTTATAGTGTTGAATCCCGCCCCAGCAATTTGAGCTATGATTTAATTATCCGTAAACCCATAAGCCCTTCTGAACTCGATAAAGGTATTGCTAACCTCTACTATCCGCTCAATAGGCCCCCAGAAACCGCAGCTAAAAGCAGTAGTTTCGAAACTTTGGCGCTGCAAAACAAAACCTTTTTACTGGCGGAAGACAACCAAATTAATCAGCTGGTTGCTGTAGAGATGTTAAAAAGACTAGGCATCAAGCTCGACCTTGCCCTCAATGGTAAGCAAGCCTTAGAACTCGTTGCTAAGACCCACTATGACTTTGTATTCATGGACGTGCAGATGCCCGAAATCGATGGTTTAGAAGCGACTCGGCTAATCCGCCAAAATGAAAGTATCAGGCAGCCCTATATCATTGCTATGACTGCAAATGCGATGGAAGAGGATCGGCAAACGTGTCTCGCTGCGGGGATGAATGATTTCTTGTCTAAACCACTAAGCATTGAAAGCCTGTATCGAACGCTTGAGTCGGCAAAGCTAGCCGATATCGCCAAGCCAAGCCCGAACCTGCAATAAAACTTAGCCAGCCGCTGAGCATCTTTTTTTGCTGTTTTGCCGTATAATGTCGTCTTTTCTGGCCATGGTCGGCCAACAATACCCGAGAGTCGTTATGAAACTTCTAGTTCGCAACCTTGCCCGCTCAATTACTGAAGCTGAATTGAATGCTCAGTTTGCAGTCTTTGGTTCAGTACAGTCCTGCTCCCTGGTGATGGATGCAAAAACCAATGCCTCAAAAGGCTTCGGTTTTATAGAGATGCCGAACCAAGGCCAAGCCAAAGCCGCTATGAAAATGCTTAATGGCAAGGAACTAGCAGGCAGTGTCGTCAGGGTAAAAAGAGCCGTCGAAAAATAACCGATTGCCGATTACCAATCAAGATCGTCAGGAATTTCATATTTAGCATAGGGATCATCTTCGGCCGGAGCCCCATTGGCCTCAACTTTGTGAAGAATGGCGCTTGCGTCTCTTTGTTGGATTTTCTCAGCGACAGCCCGCGGCACCAAAACGCCACCGCTTGCATGACTAACAATACAAAGTATTCCGCGGCTGAGCTGATCAATTTGCGCCTGATTAATCCACAGATTTTTTATCTTTCCAGCATCAACATAGCCGTATTTTTTATCACCATCAGGCTTCACGCTGTTAGTCTCAACCAGCTGGTTAATCTGGGCTTTTAGCGCGGCGTTTTGTGCAACTGCATTTTTCTGCTGATTCAGCTGTCTGTCTTTGGCAGCTAGGGCCTGCTTTTCCCGCAGTAGCTCCAGTTTCCTTTCCGCATCGCTGGGGGCTTGGTTTTTCCGCACGAGCTTTTCCTGCTTAACCTTGGCACGCTTAAGCTGCTTGGCCTTTTTCTCATCCACCAAGCCGGATTTTTTTAACTGTTCTTGCAGTGACATAACCATAGCAATTATCCTAACCCGCTACCCGTCTGACATCAATAACTAAGCCTTTGGGAACTAATTCACGCTTTGCCGATCCCGTCATTCACACTGGATCACGAATATGATGTAATACTATTCCTTCGCGGCCAAGCGACATATCGAGCAATTGAGGCTTGGACCCACAATGAAGCAGACTTTAGCCCAAACAAGGTATCCCAAAGACGCAGAATTCGGGCTGTTCTCTCTTACCCACGGCGACCCTTTAGGCAGCTTTATTGGCCGCTTTTCGATCCGCTCGCCGCTCTATGCGGTGGCAATCGCTGCAACCTTGAGTTTCTCGGCCGCGCTGCTAGCAAGTTTTGAGGGCAGCTTATACAACCCAGACCTGTCATTAGACCTACTCCACGACATAGGCTGGTGGAATCAATTTCTCTTGGCATTCCCCACCCTGCTATTTATTTCTGGCTCTTACTTTGGAGCGTTCCCTAAAACCCTCAGGGGCCTTGCCGATTCTGGTGTAATACAGGCTACAGAACAACAATGGAAAAAAGTGCGAAGGCTGACCCATGCCAAGCTTAAGAATCTGACATTTATTCTACTACCCTATGTCGGCGGCATTACGGCTGCGTTTCTAACGACTAATGTGCTAGATTCCAACAGCGCTTGGTTTAGCGCTGATGATTACATCGCGGGATGGCTAATTCCTCCCCACGCCTTTTTTCTGTACTTTTTCATGACTTATCTCGCGCTGCGTTTATACACGGCCTACTTGGTATTAAAACTGCTTTTCAGTTTTTCTGTAAACATTCAGCCGTTCCACGCCGATGGCTGCGGCGGCCTCGGTAGCCTCCGAGATCAATCCAAAAAACTCTATTGGGGAATGATCGCATTTGGTGTCATTGCCGGCTTGGGGGTTCTAACGAACTCTTTGGTTTATGGGGTGGCGCTGTTTAGTCTCCATAATGGCCTCATGATGTTTGCCTACTTCCTCTTAACAGGCATCGCTTTCTTCTTACCCTTGTATGCGCTTTCAGGCAGCATGCAACTTGCAAAGCAAAACCTCATTGACTCGATCAATGCGCGATACCGCACTCTCAATGAAAACAGCGAGTCTCGCTCAGATCGAACGCTCAATGCCGAACAAAAAGAAGACCTCAAGGCACTGACTCAGCTGCATCGAACGGCGCGCTCGATGAAAGTCTGGCCATTCGATAAAGACAGCTTGGTTAAATTCGGGTTCGCAATGACCACCCCTGCTTTTGTGGTTTTTCTGGGCATGGTTTTTCAATAGCCAGCATTACAATCGGCCTAAGCTCCAACCACTAGTTCAAATCAGGCTGTGGGGTAAAAACCGAGCCATCTTCAAACATAATCTCCTTCAGATACATAGTGAAGTCTCTTCTCCCCTTGCGGCCAGTAGCTTTCACTTTTGAGCCAATTTTGAGTATGTCTAGCGACACACCTTGTCGCTCAAGAGTCGTGCGAGCACCCGATTCAATTAACCAAAACGTCTCGTTGCCATCTTCGGCAACATGCTTGATCAGCACTGATGCATGAGGGTTCTGAAAACGCACTCGCTCGATAACCCCCTCAACGCTTATTATTTCTTGAGTGAAGTTAGCATTAGTGGAATGGTGAGCCCCTACCCAAAATGGCAGCGCGACAAGCATAAACACAGCCAGTAATTTACTCATGGGTTTGCCCCGCTTTGGCCTTCGTTGAGTTCATTAAACCAATCGTAATTGGCATCAGTGCAATCATACAAAGCGACATCAGTCGCAGTGCTGCGCTTGAAAAAATACTCAAGCACCAGCGGCTTTTCAAATAGTTTCGGATCTTCATAGGTATGTATGATCTTCAGGCCATCTTGCTGCAGTGAAAATTCTTCGCGAGTGACTGTTGATGCCGATTGAGGTATTCCTCTCGAGGTACGGATAAACCCCGGCGCATGATTTTTAGATAAGACAACGAGACGATCGGCTTCAAAAGTGGCAACCGAAGATCCCATTTCGGGGAAATATCTACCTGCTAGATTGCGTGTGCTGGGCTGATCAGGCAGTTCGGTTTCATCAGCAAACGGAATTTCCCGGCGCAAATCAAAAAGCTCATAGCTAATCAGAATTGCTCTTGAAGACTGTTCAATTTTAATCAATGCATTTGGATTTGCCCAAACGCGAGCCGCGCTAGCAGGGGTGCAGTAAAGACTGGGATCATCAACAAGGAGATCGTATTCGGCTTGAATCCGCACACCCTCTGCGGTGAGTAGCACCTCACTCTCTGTGCCTGGGCCGGACAGAATCCAAACTCCTGCAATGTCTTGCTCTGCAAGCGTTGGCAACGGCAGCATGATCATAGTCAGCAGTAAGAGAAACTTCCCGCGCATCAGCGTATTCCTTATTGGCCAATCAATGCTTGAAAGACCTTTATTATTTAACTTTTAGAACCAACCCTGAGGTCAGCTAACGCTTACTTAAAAAGCCAAAAAACTGTACCACATTTTGGCTGGGAATAAATCAGTAGGCCACTTCAAGCCAAAACCGAAAAGTATTGAATACCCGTTGCCTATCTCGGGTATACTCTACTGCCTTCCTTAACTCATAAATCGATTGTGCTAACCATGGTTACTAAAGACACTCAGGCCGACATTCCCACGGGCTTCAAGGTCGTTGAGATATCCCGCCAGCCGGTCGAGCTTTACAAAGTCCTTAAGTTTGAGGGCCTGGTAGGTAGCGGTGGGGAAGCCAAAACGGCAGTAGCTGCGGGGCTAGTAACTTTAAATGGCGAAGTAGAAACACAAAAAAGAAAGAAAATTGTTGCTGGTGATTCAATTGAATTTGGCGCCGAAAAGCTGTTCGTAGTGCTTGGCAGTTTAGCTGAGTCTAACCCTCGCAAGCCCGTGGTCACCAAACCGCGTCCCGTTGTCGCGGCAAATCCACCGGTTAAAAGACCCGCTATTATTCTAGTGAAACGAGGCAAATAACTGTGCTAGCCAATGATTGCTTAAAGAAAATTCGTTACATTCTTGATTTAAATGACTCGGCGATGATGAATATTTTTGCAGATGCCGGGCAAGAAATTAGTCGCGAGGAGTTAAGCAACTATCTCAAAAAAGAAGATGATACAGACTATGTATTGTGTAGCGATCCAACTTTCGCAACGTTTTTAAATGGACTGATTATTTCTAAACGCGGCAAAAAAGAAGGTGCCTTACCTGAGACTGAAGCGGTGTTAAACAACAACATAATTTTTAGAAAACTTAAAATTGCGTTCAACCTACAGGCCGAAGAAATATTAGCAATTCTAGCTACTGCGGATTTTCAATTGAGCAAGCATGAGCTGTCTGCTTTTTTCCGCCGACCTGAACACAAGCACTACCGTGAGTGCAAAGATCAAATCCTACGCAATTTCTTGATGGGATTGCAGCTACGGTTGCGAGGCCAGAACGACACAGAAGACGAAAGGGCCTAATACCTCGCCCACCCCCCGAAAAAACCCTATTGTGCTGCTTGCAGATCCCATTAGTGGGCTTATATCACTATTGATCTGACCCAATTGAAGATACGTAGTGCTTATGAGCTATTTTAGTAGCTCAGCGCACTAACCCTGAGAGGAGCATAAAAATGAAAAACGTACTATTGCCTTTGGCATTGTTAATACTGGCGTCGTGCGCAAGCACTAGTGAGCCAGCGATGAATGGCATGTGGGATTTCACCATGAGCAGCCCATTTGGTTCTGTAGATGCTAATGTGTCGTTGGCTGTGTCAGGCACTACCCTTAGCGGCCAGTTCGATCTTGGTGGCGGGCGCATCTTGGCTATCGAAGAAGGCAGCATTAACGGCAACACTATTTCCTTTACCTTAAAGCGCGATGGCGCCGCTATGTCTTACTCAATGACTGGTACTCTTGATAAGGACAGCATCGCCGGAACAGCATCGGCGCTAGGAGCTGAAGTGCCTTGGACTATGGCTCGCGGCAGCTAAACGTTAACTCTTGGCGAGGCTGGCTTAGGGCTTGCCTCGCCAGCTCAATTAGCTTCATCTCTTGCTTGAACTCTCGCTCCAGCTAAAATGCCCGTCAGCGCGTAATTGCCTTCATGGCAAGCATACTCATAAATCTGCTCGCCCTCGGCGCCACTGCGCCAGAGCATTTCTGCTGTCCAAGGCTCACTATAGGCCAAGGGATCATCCATGGTGAAACTGTAAACTATCTCCGTTTCGCTGCTGCGTCTGAACTTTTCAATGACCACTAGTTCATCACTCGATCCAAAATGAGATTGCTGTGGATGCATATTCTTAGTCACGACTACTAGAGTATCTCCCTCCCAATGACCTACAGAATCTCCCATCCATTGCACCATATGAGAGGGGCGATGGTCTTTGTCTAAGCGAATAATTCGGGCATCGTGCATCATCTCTGCGTAGATCATTACATAACCTGGCGACTGCACAATCTGGTAGTTGTTGTTGTAAATCATTGGCATCATTGGCGGACCGGCACTGGAATTAGAGGTCCGAAAGTCCCAAAATAGTAGACAACGCTCGCCGATTGTTTGTAGTTCGGGGCCGTCAGAGGCTGCAACCCCAGGCTGGCTAAGCCAGCGCTCCAATTGTGAAGGCCGCCTTTCCTGCTCAGGCAAATAGGGAATACGACCATTACTGGGCTGAATAATCATAGAAGTTCGAAACTCGCCGTCTATCAAAGCCACACTTGTGCCACGCTCTAGCCAAAATGAATTATAGGCAGAGGCGACATTGCCATCGCTTGGCGGGGCACGATTTGCATCGCTAGGGGCCAAAGACCGAGCAAACCCCTCACTGGCACGACCTTCGATAGACGCGGCTTGGGATGCTGTGTACGCTTGCTGCTGACCAAGTTCCAGCGGACGCTCTAGGCGAGTCTGGGTGGCGTTGTTCCAGATACCTTGAAGATCAGGCCGGCCATCGGCCGTCATCTGCTGGACCCATTCTGCGCCCAAACAGATACTCGGCATGAGTAGTAAACACGCAAGATAAAGCGTTTTGGGCGCGGATTTTTTTATGGATACTTTCAACATTTTTAACCCGCCCTCTAGAAAACATTAATATTTTGTCGGCTCTTTCAATGCATACAATGAGCATTCCTTGTTAATATAGCAAGCCATACGAACGCCCAAGCAGCTTACTTCCATGATTGATCCAGACTTAGAAGATCCCGAAGTTTTAAAACAGAAACTTAACTTGGACACCGCTCGAATTAACTGGAGCCTATTGGCCAACTACCAAAAGGAAGGGGCTGTTATAGAAGTCATGACCTCTCTCGACCTAGTTGAAGTTGCAACAGAGTTTGCGCTTGATAATACTGAAAAAGTGAAAACTTGGCTGACTGCGAACCTAATTCAAATGGTCAACGATGAGCAAGCAAGCCTTTGGCTACAACAAAACCGTGAAATTTGGTCAGTTGTGGTTGCCCCTTGGGTGTTGGTTCAAACCGATGGCCTGCCAGTGCCGGAGTAATTAGGCTGCCTGCCAACGGTGCTATCGGAGTAGGAGTATTTACTCCGACACCTTCCTCACCTGCGCCTTCTCAGCTCCTTCTTCCTTTCTCCTTCCTTTCTAATTATGTAATACTAGCTTTAGGTTTATTTTTTGTCGCTTGAATAAAAATCCAAAAATATGGCATTAGCCATTTAAGGGAAAACCATGAACTTAATTAGACAACTCCGTTTTAGTCATACCGCAATTGGCTGTTTGTTAGCTTTGGGCCTATTTAATACTTCAGCCATGGCAGCGGCTGATATTGCTGCCGCGTTAAGCCACCCCGATCGGCCTAGTGCTGATGCTGATAATGATGCCCGCCGTAAACCAATAGAGGTGTTAAATTTTGCAGGCCTTGAACTAGGCATGAGCGTACTTGAATTGGAAGCTGGCGGCGGCTACTACACAGAAATTATCTCTCGAGCGGTTGGCGCTACTGGCAATGTCATCTTACAGCACCCGCCAGGGCTGATGAGTTTTGTCGGCGACGGCATAGATCTGCGAACAGCAGGCAATCGCTTGGCCAATGTTGCAGTGGTTATCACTGACTTCGATGCGCTCGATATTCCTGACAACTCCATCGATATGGTGACATGGATCCAAGGCCCACACGAACTTGGGTTTGCTCCCCAAGGCAATAGTTTAGGCGACCCCCAGGGATCATTCCGTGAGATCGCAAGGGTATTAAAGCCTGGCGGCCTATTGGTTGCGTCCGACCATATAGCCCCTGACGGCTCTGGGTTGGAAGCCGGCGGCACCTTGCATAGAGTTGAGGAAAGTGTGGTGACAGAACTTGCTCTTAACGCAGGGCTGTCGGTACTACGCTCTTCTAACGTTTTGGAAAACGCTGAAGACCCATTAGATGTAGGGGTGTTTGCGCCAGAGGTTCGCGGCAACACCAGTCAGTTCTTGATTGTTTATCAGAAATAATTGAAGCAACGGCAATCAAATAAAAGCACTAAAGAAACTGCGCTAGCTTTTTGATCGCCTAGGATTTTTTAGTGCCGGTTGGTTCAAGATCAGAATCTGGCGAATCGTGTTCTGGATTGTGGTAATTGAGATAAATTAGCTTGCTCTAAAAACGCAGTTGTCGTCTCTGTATGCGGAATGAACATTCCAACTAGCCATGTAGTAAGGGCTCACGATTCAGAGTCAAGCAAACTTCACTGCTCATATGCCAAGGCTAGGGCATGAGCATCAGGATGCAGCGGCTAGTTGGCTCAGTTTTACTGAAACTTACGCTGTGACAAAACTACCCACTAAAGATGCTTGTTCCTCAAAACTTGCGCTAAAGCACCCGGGCCTGCAAACCAATTGATTCCTCTGCCTGAAGTCACAAGCAGGCCGTTAGGCGACGGCCCCGGCCGATCTGAGCGCCTTAATCGCCTCTTCCCCTAAACCCAAGCTTTCTTGCAGAACAGCATCGGTGTGTTCGCCTAACTGGGCTGCCCATCTGCTAGCGTGCACATCCGTTTGGCCAAACTTTACCGGCATGTTTTGAATCAGAAACTCGCCAAGCGTGTCATTGCTCAAACGGGTGAATGAATCGCGCTGAACAACTTGCGGATGGGAAAATAAGTCTTGGGGCTGCTGATAGATGCTGCAAGGCACGCCTTGCTCATTTAGCAATATTTCGCACTCCCGTGCACCGAGCCCGGTTGACCATTTTTCTACTTCGACTACCAGTTGATCAAAATTACTGGCTCTAGGGCCGCGTATAAATCGGGGATCTGTTAATAGATCGGGTCGACTAAGGGCATTCGCTAAGCCCTCTAGGTTTTTGTCTGACACGGCGCACAGCATAAAAAATCCATCCTTGGCCTGCACTGGATAAAACCTACCTATAGCCACCGGCTCTTGCATTTGCACTTGCTGCAGATGAGCAGGGATTAAAGACATCATGGCTTCCATCATGCTTATGTCTATATGCTCGCCTTGCCCGCTATGAAGCTTTCCGAGCAGTGACGTTTGAATTGCGCCAAATGCCAACGTGCCTGTGACAATGTCCGCCACCATAATGTCCCAACTCACCGGTCGATTGTCGGCATTGCCCTGACCGGCAGCGTGAACAGAATCAAACCCGCTGGCGGCGTGAACGATCGGCGCATAAGCTGCTCGGTTTACCATCGGCCCTGATTGACCAAAGCCAGAAATAGAGCAATAGATCAAATCTGGCCTCTCAACTTTTAGGCTTTCATAGTCCAAGCCAAATTTCGCCATGATGCCTGGCCTAAAGTTTTCGATCACAATATCGGCCTTAGCAATCAACGCTCGGGCAATTGCCTGGCCCTTGTCACTTTTTAAATCGATAGCAATACTGCGTTTGCCGGCGTTAAAGTGCGCAAACACCCGAGTGATGCCATCCACACCTCGGGTAATGTCCCCCACTTTCGGAGTTTCTACTTTGATCACCTGGGCGCCGCAGTCGAGTAAATAGCGCGAACACAGAGGCCCGGCAAATACTGCTGAGAAATCAACGACCTTATAACCCTCGAGAGGTTTGCGTTTGTTCATACTTTGCTCTTGCTAGATTTAATCTAAGTCATCATAGTGGCGCTCAAGCCAAAATGACAGGATTGCCTAAGCTCGAGATTTTTGCCCATTGGGCGCCTATAGCTTCAGCACGACCTTAGTCAAATAGGGTTCTCATGGGTCCGATTACCTCAAAAAACCACCTGCCCAAGAAAACCATTGCAATGCGCTAGTACAGTTGGCAACCTAGCTGGGTATAACTCCCCAATTTTGAGGATTCGAGATGAACAAACTCTCTTTGCTATTTCTATTACTAACCCTTTCGTGTGGTCATGCTTTTGCAGCAGAATTTGATCAAATTGGCACTTTCGATTTTCCGACATCTGGCTCCCCTGCCGCCCAAGAACATTTTTTAAAAGGCGTTGGATACCTCCACAGTTTTGGCATGACCCAAGCCCAAGACGAATTTCGCCAAGCCCAAGCGATCCAACCAGATTTTGCAATGGCCTATTGGGGAGAAGCGTTTACCTATCAACACCCTTTCTTTGGTCAAAAGTCCGATGGCCCGGGCGATGCATTAATGCGCCTAGGCGCGACCACTGAGGCAAGACTCGCAAAAGCCCCTACCCCAAGAGAAAAAGGTTTCCTACGGGCTGCAGAAGCCTATGCGTTGACTCCCGGAGGAATGCGTGAGCGACGCATCGCTTGGATGCACGCCATGGCAGATCTGTATGCTGAGTTTCCCGAAGATGATGAAGTGAATGCTTTCTACGCCGCCTCCATGCTAGCCGGCGCCACTGCATCACCCGAGGACAGCGATAGAATCAACATGCGCGCAGGTGCCATTGCTTTGGAGCTGTTCAGAAACAACAGCAACCATCCAGGTGCGGCGCACTATGTCATCCACGCCTTCGATGACCCGCTGCACGCGCCCATAGCCCTGGCCGCTGCGGAGAAGTATGCCACTATCGCACCTGCCGTATCTCACGCACGGCACATGCCCACCCACATTTTTATTCAGCATGGGATGTGGGACAAAGTATCTGTTTGGAATCACTCTGCCTTTCAAGCTGGGCTAGATCTTTGGAAGCCAGGTGATCCAGTGGGCGACTTAAATCATTCATCGGATTGGGGTCAGTATGGCGATCTACAATTAGGGGATTTGGACACGTCTCAAGACTGGATTGCTAAAGCTGCCGACGTCGTAAAAAACAACCCAGGCGACCGCCGCTCAATAAGCACCTTGAGAACTATGCGGGCACGTCATGTCATTGAAAGTAAGCTGTGGCAAACAACCGCCCTGTCTGAAGATGTAAATGCGGATGAATTATTGGCTCTTGGCCTTAGCGCTGCCAATCTAGGAGAGCTGCCTTTAGCAAATCAAGTGGTAGATCGATTAGCTGCAATGGCAGCAAAAGACTCTAGTGATGAGCAACTAACACTTATTCATCACGAAGTGGCCGCGCTAACCCTACACAAAGAATCCATGGCCGGCGCGGCGACAGATGTCGCAAAAAGGCAGCAAGCTATCGATTTAATACAGGCCGCTATCGCGCTGCGGGAAACCCAAAGGGCTCCTAATGGCGCAGCCAGCCCGCTAAAGCCAGTTCACGAATTAGCCGCGGAAATGATGCTAGAAATGGGCCGCTTCGATGAGGCCGCCGGGCTGTATGAGACCTCGCTTTTGCGCTTACCCGGCCGACCTTGGTCATTGCTTGGTGCGGCGCAAAGCTACGCCAAGCTTGGAGATTCCTTAAATGCAGAAAGTAATTACGCCGCGCTGCTCGCCATATGGGACGACGCTAGCCATTGGGCTGTGCAGGAAGCTCAGAGTTACTTGAACCGGTAACCACCTCCATAGAGACCACGCTTTAGGCTTGAGAGAACTAGTAGGGGTTGACTCCCTACCCCTACTGGTTTCAATTGGCACGCTTATCGCTCCAACTGAGTCTGCGCACAGCTCTGCAGCTGACAAGATAGGATTGAACCTTGGCCAATTGTAGAATTCCCATGCCCAAGCTTATAAATATGCTCACCCTCGCTTCAGTTGGGCTTCTATTTTCAATTCACCCAACAACTGCGCAAGAACTCACTCTACTTTTTGACCAAGCCGACCTAATAGGCGAGATTTCTGAGATAGACTCGAACGCTTCAGCCAATGAGCTGATTAGCGGCTATTATTCTGTCTTACCGGAAGCCACTCAGTTAGCGTTGGAGAAGCACGGCAAGCTAATGGAAAGCCTGATAATTGGCTATGAGGTAGCGCGAACTGCGGCGGATAGCGCCGAACTAACCGAAGTAATCTCCGATATGGATACGGCGTGGATAGAGATCCAGAAAATTCACAATGATGTTTTTACGTCTGCAGTCACTCGAATTCTCGACAATGCTTACAGCAAACTCTATTCAGTGCTCTAACAACCTTCACCCACACCACGCTAGCCATCTTTTCCAGCAAAGCCGCAGACTAGCATCTACTGTGGCATAGGCTTTTTACTCGATTGTAAACACAAGCATACTAAGGGGTTCCGGTCAGACTCAGCAGTAAGCTATTTGGAGCGCTGGTTAGCGTATCGGAGGGTTGTTTTCGCAGATAATCACAAACCCACCCTATTTGTGATAGATAATATCTATATAAAATCTCTTAATATCCAATAACTACTATCAGTAAAAAGGTCTATTATCGATTTCAGTCAAATCTAATACAGTTCTAGAGGAGTTCGGAAATGGAAAAAGTCATCTCAGGCGTCGTGAAATTTGGTGAAACCCCATATGAAGAGCGTAAAAAGCTTTTCGCAGAACTCGCCAATGGCCAAAGCCCGGAAGTGCTTTTTATCACCTGCTCCGATTCCAGAATCGACCCCAACTTAGTCACCCAGACTGCGCCAGGTGATTTGTTCATTATTCGCAATGCGGGCAACATTGTTCCAACCCATTCAAAGACAGCCGGTGGTGTTACAGCATCAATCGAGTTTGCCGTTGCAGCCCTCGGTGTTAAACACATTGTTGTTTGTGGGCACAGTGACTGTGGCGCCATGAAAGGTGCACTAAATATTTCTGCCTTGAGCGACCTGCCTCACGTCCAAGATTGGCTAGATAATTCTCGCGCTGCCGTTGAAGTTGTTAAAGCCAAACATGGCCAAGCAACCCTTGCAGAGCTTGGTAGTGTGACCGAAGAGAACGTGCTACTGCAACTTCAACATCTTCGCACTCATCCGGTAGTTGCAGCAAAGCTTGCGACTAAAGAAATAGATCTTCACGCATGGGTTTACAACATCGAGCATGGCACAGTGAGTGCGTATGACGAAGTAGGCGATAAGTTTGTCTCTGTTGAAGAACGCTATGCAACCCTTATTGCTAAGTCTGCGGCGAACGCCTAAGTCTTAACAAGCTGGGCTGCCCCCTAAGCAGCCCTTACTACTAAACCCCCTTTAGTAGTTTTACCCCTTTTAGCCTACACTTAATTAGTAGGCTATTTTTTTGCCTTGGTTTTCACACGCGGTTTTTCACACGCGGTATTGAGTCAAAAGTGTTTTAGCCTAGCACTGTCTCTGAATAGTTTTCAAACACACAAAAAAGGCCGCCACTTATCAGTGGCGGCCTTTTCCTGAATCAAGCTTTACGCGGGTTGGTTCTTCAGCGAGAAAAACTCTAAGTAGCTTGGCGGATTCTCGGCCTCTCCCGACTGCGACACAATCTTAATTGTAATATTGCGAAGCTTCGCCTTGTGGGAAAAATCATCCAAGATCTCAATAATATCGTGATCTAAATAACGGGTATTGGTTACATCGATCTCTAGGTATGACCCTACAGCAAGGCCGTCTAACTCTTTAAGAATTGCGCCCTTATTAAAAAATGTAACTTCTTCAGCCAAGGTCATTTTTACTCGAGTGCCAGTACCGTCGTTTATATCTTCTTTATGCAAGAAGTAGGAGTTTTGATAACTCTTGATAAGTATAACGATAACGCCAACCACCAAGCCCATGCCTATACCCACTAGTAAATCTGTGAAGATGATGCCGAGCACCGTAACTGTGAATGGCAGGAACTGTTTCCAACCTAGATCGTACATCTTCTTAAATAGAACTGGCTTAGCCAACTTGTAGCCAACCGTGAACAAGATTGCTGCTAACACTGACAGTGGAATCATGTTCAGCAAACCAGGCACTAACATTACGAAAATCAGCAAGAAAATACCGTGCAAGATAGCAGAAAGCTTTGTCTTCCCTCCTGACTGCACGTTAGCTGAACTGCGTACAATTACCTGAGTAATAGGTAAGCCACCAATCATTCCGGAAATGATGTTTCCCGTACCTTGGGCCAATAGCTCTCGGTTGGTTGGTGTTACACGTTTTTCTGAATCCAACTTATCGGTCGCCTCAACACACAGCAGTGTCTCCAAACTGGCAACCAAGGCAATGGTAAAAGCAGTTAACCACACCTGTGGGTTAGTTATGGCACCAAAATTCGGCAGCCTGAACTGCCCAAAGAAAGAAGCCACGCTATCGGGGGTTGGCACGCTGACCAAGTGCTCCGCAGAGATCGCTAATGATTCGCTGGTTCTTGTCATCAAGTAGTAGATAATGCCAACCACTACAACCACGAGTGGCCCTTGCACAAGCCGAAAGAATTTGGATTTTTTGGACAACACAATATCCCAAAGCAAGAGTAGGGCGAGGCTAATACATGCAATCAGTGTGGCGCCAGGACTCACGTTTTCGATGGTGTCAAACAGTGCAGAAAAGGTGTTGCCTCCATCTACTTGAAAAAATGCAAAGTCTCCTTCAGGGTCCGCGTCATAACCAAAGAAGTGAGGAATCTGCTTTAAAACGATAATGATGCCTATGCCAGTCAGCATGCCTTTGATGACCGAAGATGGAAAGTAGTAACCGATAATGCCGGCGCGCAGAATACCAAATACGATTTGGATTACGCCACCCAACACAACAGCCATCAAGAAATTCTCGAAGCTGCCTAAGGTAGCAATTGCTGCGAGAACAATCGCGGCCAAGCCTGCCGCAGGCCCGCTCACGCCAATTTGGGACCCACTGAGGATGCCAACTACAATTCCACCGACGATTCCAGCGATCAGACCGGAAAACAGTGGCGCACCACTTGCTAACGCAATGCCTAAGCACAGAGGCAAAGCGACGAAAAAGACGACAATACTAGCTGGGAGATCGTTCTTAATATAATTAAACATAGCCTTAGAATCCTAGGGTATTAACAGAAAAAATCACTAACATACTGTAATATATAATAATTATTTAAAAGAAATCTTGCTTAGACAAGTTTAGATCCGTCAAAAAATTCCATACAATAACTTCGTATAAAACGAAGGATCACCCAATTGCACTCGGAAAACTCTTCGGAAAAAGCTGAGAGAATGTTCGTTAAAACCGAACTAAGGATTGTTTAAACCATAGAACAACTTGCATGATTAGAGATTCGGTGGGCTGGATAAGACGCGTCTCTCAATGTCTAATTTCGACATCCCGATGCTTTATCTTCTGAACTAAAACGCTAAGATTAGCGAATTGGATTACACCGCAAGCTGGTGAACCCGCGCGGGTAACATCGAGCACGGGCTAAGTGCGGAACGGTGCCGGCCTTACTGTATTCGCTTGACCGATCAGATTAACGTCTTAAACCCCTTAAAGGACACACTATGAACTTCCCCAGTTTTTCAAAGCAACAACTATCAACTGTGCTATGGGGCGCGTATTTGCTTTCATCACTGAGTGTAGCCCAAGGCCATCGCTATGTTGACCCTGCACTCGATCGGTTCAATCTCCCTGGCGGTGACGGCGCTAGCGTCCTAACCGATACCGGCGACCGGCAAATAATCCGAATGCGTAACTGGAGCGCGCTGTATGAAACCAGAAGCGTAGCGGCAGGCGACTACACCCTACCGTTACCTGAAAGTACAGAGGACTTTTCTGAGTTTAGCTATAGGGTCGACGGCAAAGACTATTCACTTGATGAGTACTTAGTCCGTAACGAGAACGCCGGCCTGCTAGTTATTAAAGACGGCGAGATAAAACTCGAACACTATGGCATGGGAAATACAGAGCACACCCTGTGGGCTTCATTTTCAATGTCCAAGTCAGTGACCTCATTGCTGCTTGGCGCTGCAATCAAAGACGGCTACATCGCGAGCGTCGACGACAGGGTCACCGACTACCTGCCAAGATTAAAAAACAGCTCTTATGACGGCGTGAGTATTCGTAATGTCTTGCAAATGTCTTCCGGTGTGGCGTGGAATGAAGACTACACCGACTTGGAATCCGATGTTGCCAGCTATCCCGGCATGGACCTTGTAAAAATATTCAAATTTCTTGGGGAAAAAGAACCAGTCTCGAGCCCGGGAGAAGTGTTCAACTACAACACCGGCGAAACCGACTTAGTTGGCGCCATAGTCAGAGCCGCCATCGGCAACAATCTATCTGCCTATTTGGAGTACAAAATCTGGCAACCCTTCGGCATGGAGTTTGATGCCAACTGGGCAACTCATGGCAAAGCAGGCGAGAGAGCTGGCTGCTGCATGAACGTTACTCTCAGAGACTATGGCCGCATTGGTTTGTTTGCAATGAACGGCGGCGTTCTAGCCGATGGCACGGCGGTATTGCCGAGCAATTGGATGGCGCAGTCCACAACCCCTTCAAAAGGCTCAGTAGGCTATGGGTATTTGTGGTGGCTCGCCCCAGAGCGCACCTACAGCGCTCGCGGTATTTTCGGCCAAGCCATCCATATCAACCCAGCCGAAAACTTGGTAGTAGTCGTGCTTAGCGCCTGGTCCCACGCTGCCGCCGGTGGCACAGTCTCAGAACAACACCGAGTAGCACTCTACCAAGCACTTGCCACCCACCTAAAATAAAAAGGGTCAGAGTAACTTGAAAAATAAACCACGATCGAATGGATCAGAGAAACTTAATGCGTCGGCTCTTACCCACATAGATTCGCACTTTAAAAGATTTTCCTTCAAGTTGCTCTGACCCCTTTGATCGAGAAGTTAGGCCGGGTTGGCGTAATTTATCACCGATAGAGAAATAGGGATTTGTGAAAGTATTTTAAGCCGCCGACTGAATGTCTTGCTATAGAAGGCAGTTAAAAGTGCCAACCCTTAAAGCTAGTGTAGGGCCAGTTTACAAATTAGATTGATAAAAGCACCAACAGATTCAATCGAAGCAGATTCTTCAGTAGTGTGGTATCCCGTGGTCGGAAGCTGGATAGTTGTGCCATCTACTAAGCCATTAGACGCTGCGATGATTCTGCCCATTTCTGTGCTACCAATAGACTTCGGCTTCTCACCTTGGGCTTCGAGAATGACGTTTTGTTGTTCTACAAACTTGTCTTTATAAAAATACGAAATTCCTAATTCATCGCAAAGACTTTGTATCTTGCTGGTGGCTTCTTCGTTAAACCTTGCGTTAGCGTCTTTTTCTCGCAGCACGATAAGCTGCTCGTTGGCTGCGGCGATAGTGTCGAAAGGACTGGTATCTAGCACATACAGTTGATTGGTCGACCCACCGAAGCGGCGAAACCATTCCAAAAGATAGCGCCAGCTCTTGCCCGCTTCTTCTTCCGCGGTGAAAAATGCCGTGCCTTTAAAGCCAAGCGTAAACAGATGCACAAGTGCAGCGATAGTCAGCACGTTATCCAACTGCGCTTCAATGCGGCCATTGTTAAAAACCAAATTGTCTTGAAAGGCAACCGGCGTTCCGGCCACCGCGGACTGCAAACCTTCGACATCAAAAATGACGTTGTTGCGGTAAGGACAAACCCGAGAGTGCGTAATTATTCCCTTGCCTCGATACATACCGGACCAAGGCTCATAGGCAAAAACCGGTTGGTTCTCATAACGACCAATCACCTTACCCATTAGCTGCTCGGAGACCGAGTTATTCAACAAGTCTGTTCGGTTGCCCGCGATAAACGCCGCAAACTGAAACTCATTCGGTCCGGTGCACATTAAACCGTGGCGGTCGGCGTGAGCTGAAAACATACAGCTAGAAGGGTCAGAGCCTTGGGCGACCAAGACACCTTCGTACCAGGTGACATTGGCACCGCGCTCTTCAAGCTCTCTTTGTAATACTCGGAAAAACGAATGCTCCGCCGCTACCACGCTAGGGTGTCGAATCAATACGCGCAGTAAATCTTCAAATCTAGGGTCTAACATTATCAACGCCTGTTGGCTTAGCGCGCTAGCACTGCCAGTTTAAGTCTCGGAAAATGACACCTCAGCGCTAACCTTGCGCTGAAGCGGATGCATCCATTCAAGCAGGCAAGAGATTAAAGTGTCAACACAATAAATTCATGGCCGAACACAGGAAAACCCGCTATCTTTCTCCCTCTAACGTCGCGTCACCAATTTAGTGACACAACCTGTTAACAACAATTTTGGATAACCCAATGCAACAGTTCTTACTCAGACTTGTAGCCGCAGCACTTTGCACCGGCTTGGCGGCCTGCGATATCCAACCAGTAAGTGTCGGAAGTTGGCAGACCCAAACCGATCTGACAGAAAACTCACTCCAAGCCACTTGGACAATCACTGTTAGTGAAACCCTGCAAAGCACGGGTCAGTGGAGCTTCTCGGCGGAACAAGTCGAACTTGATGGCAGCCGCATAGCATTTTCCGGCCAGATTCCTCTAGCTTCTGGCAGCCTTGTCGATGGCAATTTTAGTGGCACCGTAAGCGGCAATTCTCTTCAGGGAACGTTCTATACTACGGCAGGAAACTTTACTGTCTCCGGCCAGCGGCAATAGTCACTAAGTAACTTTTGTTGCCACTTTTTCCTAGCCTCCCATTTGTGAGACACTTGCCAACAGCTCAACCCTGAACAACAGTGACTATTGGAGCACCACCCATGAATCAAGGCCCAGCTTCTTACCCAAAACCTCGATTCCTCGCCATCGTCTTAGGACTTTGTGGCATAGGCCTCACGCTGCAAGGTTCTACTTTAATACTCGCCGGCGGCTCCTTTTACTACTTGTTTGCAGGGCTTGCGTTACTAGCAAGTGCAGTGCTTTTGTTTCGCGGCGATCCTCGCGGCGCGCAAATTTATGGTCTGATGCTGCTTATTACCTATATTTGGGCTATCTATGAGGCGGGTCTAGACCCTTGGGCTTTGGCCCCCCGTTTAGCCATGTTCACGGTATTGGGGCTGTGGTTTCTTCTACCAAGAGTTCGTCGCGGGCTAACCCAAGCACAACCAATCCCACTGTTGGAGCAAACTTGGCTCAAGGCATCAATTGGCGCATTCACCGTGTTTATAGCAGCATTGTTTGTGACTAACTGGAGCTATCCGGTAGGGTCACCTTCCGCTGCTGGCACCGGCACGGTCAATAACGACACCGGCGGTTGGGCTCATTATGGCTCCTCTAAAGCTGGAACCCGTTTTTCCTCACAGAGCCAAATTAACGTTGATAATGTTGCCCAACTGGAAAAAGCTTGGGAATTTCGCACAAAGGTGCCTGGAGAATTTAAAGGCACCCCGATTCAGATTGAGAATGGTCTATACCTGTGCACCGGCCAAAACATTATTGTTGCACTTGACCCCGACTCAGGCGTCGAGCGTTGGCGCTTCGACCCAAAGATCAAAACATCGCGCTTTGGTTTTTGGGATACTTGCCGCGGCATTACTTATTATAAATCGCCTCCAGAGGCCGAGTCCGAGGTTTGCCCAGAACGTTTGCTAACCGCAACCACCGATGCCCGCTTGTTAGCTGTAGACATGCACACTGGCGAGCGCTGCTCTGATTTTGGCGACAACGGCGAAGTTAGCTTGCTAGCTGGCATGGGCCAAGTAAAATCAGGTTTTTACTATGTTACCTCACCACCGACTATAGCCAGTGATGTATTGGTCTTAGGCGGCTGGGTGGCGGACAACCAAGAAACCGAAGAACCCTCCGGTGTTGTTCGCGGGTTCAATCCAATTACGGGCGAGCTCGTTTGGGCTTGGGATATGGGCCGCGAGGATCGCTCTGGCTTGCCCGATGACGACGACACTTACACTCGCGGCACACCTAACGTGTGGAGCTTAACCAGCGCCGACGACGAACTTGGCTTGGTGTATGTACCAACTGGTAATGCGACCCCAGATTATTACGGCGGCCATCGCAGTGAAGCTATGGAAAAATACGCCAGCTCCATCATTGCCCTAGATGCCAAGACAGGCCAAGTACGCTGGCACTACCAAACCACCCATCACGACATTTGGGATTACGATGTACCTTCTCAGCCAACCCTTGTGGATATCCCCGTTAACGGCGTCATTCGCAAAGCCTTGATCGCCCCTACCAAGCGCGCCGAATTGTTTTTGCTCGACAGAATTACCGGAGAGCCTATTGCCGAAGTGGCAGAACTGCCGACGCCGCAAACCGACCTGCCGGATGAAACTACCAACCCAACGCAGCCATTTTCAGTGGGCATGCCGTCGTTTGCCAGAGAGCCTCTGCGCGAGTCTGACATGTGGGGTCTGACCCCATTTGATCAAGCTGCTTGCCGTATACAGTTTAAGTCCCTGCGCTATGAAGGCCCGTTAACACCGCCAAGCACTCAAGGTACTTTGTATTACCCAGGTGTCGCCGGCGGCATGAACTGGGGCAGTGTTGCGGTTGATGAGGTGAATCATCTACTGGTTGTGAACACTTTGCACATGCCATTTGTGGTACGGCTTATCCCTCGAGATGAGATTACCGACACTACATTCTTTGGCATAGGCGGAGCCCAAGAAGGCACGCCCTACGGCGTGTTTTCATTCCCCTTTTTGTCACCTATCTTTGCCCCATGCCTAAGACCGCCGTACGGCGAATTGGCGGTGATCGACCTAGCAACTCAAGAACTGTTATGGCGCCGGCCGCTTGGCACCGCAAAAGAACAAGGCCCACTCGGCATTCCTAGCGGCCTGCCTCTACCTATGGGTATGTTTTACTCCGCAGGTTCTATCGTCACGGGTGGCGGACTTATCTTCAATGGCGGTGTTGTCGACAGCACTATGCGCGCTATCGATATCATGACAGGTCAAGAAGTGTGGACTGACCCCTTGCCTG
This sequence comes from Pseudohongiellaceae bacterium, assembly GCA_047617585.1. Taxonomy (GTDB): domain Bacteria; phylum Pseudomonadota; class Gammaproteobacteria; order Pseudomonadales; family Pseudohongiellaceae; genus UBA9145. The sequence continues at coordinate 34,389 of JBLGBD010000015.1, forward strand.
CTTCATCCACAGCAACACCGATGAGCTACACCAGCCCGACAACTGGTAAGCAGTATGTCATTGTCACTGTCTCGGAAGGTGGCGGATTGAATCTTTCGGCAGAAGCGTCAATCGATGCGACTGTAGATATACCTGAAACGGATGGCGGCTACGTGATAGCTTATGCGTTGCCCCAGTAGCCAATCAACATGAGGGCAAGGTGGCTCAAGAAACCTGAGCCACCTTATCTAACGTTGCCCGGCGAGGGAGTTAAACAATCTGTAGCTAGAATCTGTAGCTGTCAAAAGCTGATTTCCTAAGCACCGCTTTAACTCCATAGAGCAGCTCACCGAATCGATCAAATCACTGGAAAGATAATTCGTCTCCTGCCTTAGCTGTTCCCTACAGCACTACCTTCTCAATAATTGGCGACGCTGAGGGCCCCACAAAATACCCCTTTAGTTTTTAGTGGCTTCTATTCAAACCAGTGTTGCGTGCGATTTGCAAACCACACCAAGGACAACATCACTGGCACTTCGACTAAAACCCCGACAACTGTTGCTAGAGCGGCACCGGAGTGCAGGCCAAACAAAGAAATCGCCACTGCCACCGCTAATTCGAAAAAGTTAGACGTGCCGATCATACAAGCCGGAGCGGCGATACTAAAGGGCAGCTTCATCCGCTTAGCCAGCCAATAAGCAATGGCGAAAATGCCGTAGGTTTGTATCAGCAAAGGAATGGCAATAAGGACTATGGCTTCAGGGTTAGAGAGGATAGTGTCAGACTGAAACCCGAACAGTAAAGTGACCGTTGCCAGCAATCCAATAACTGACCAAGGCTTCATGGCTCGCATAAAAGCCTTCAGACTTGAATCGTTACTTCCACTATCAAACTTTTGCCGAGTCATTGCGCCGGCCCCAAGTGGTATGACCACATACAAAACTACGGAGAGTAAAAGCGTGACCCAAGGCACTGCAATGTCAGTAACACCTAAGAGTAATCCGGCTATTGGCGCAAAGGCGAAAATCATTATGATGTCGTTGATCGAAACCTGAACCAAGGTGTAATTGGCATCGCCTTTAGTCATCTGGCTCCAGACAAATACCATAGCGGTACAAGGCGCTACTCCTAGCAAAATCATACCCGCGATGTATTCGGTTGCTGTGGCCGGATCGACTAAGTCTACGAATATGACTTTAAAAAATAACCAACCAAGAAATGCCATCGAGAATGGTTTTACTAACCAGTTGATCGTTAAGGTTAAGAGTAAGCCTTTGGGTTTTTTCCCCACATCTTTGATGGACGAAAAATCGATTTGCACCATCATCGGGTATATCATTAACCAAATAAGCACCGCGATAACGATATTGACTTGCGCAAATTCAAGACCTGCGATCCTTGTGAATAAATCGGGCGCAACACTGCCGAGGATTATACCGGCGATGATTGCAAGCCCCACCCAAACTGATAGATAGCGTTCAAATAATCCCAAAGCTTTCACCTATAATGATTGTTGATTAACTCGCTGGCTCACTTGCTTGGCGCTTTCCACTCTCTCGGAATAGCGATCAACCAAGTACTCTGTGTTAGCGCGTAGCACCAATGTAAATTTCATCAGCTCCTCCATTACATCAACAACGCGATTGTAATAGGGCGAGGGCTTCATACGGCCATCTTCTTCAAATTCCAAAAACGCTTTAGCAACGGATGACTGATTTGGGATGGTTACCATTCGCATCCACCGACCAAGAACGCGCAATTGGTTTACGGCATTGAATGACTGAGAGCCTCCGCAAACTTGCATCACTGCCAGTGTTTTGCCTTGGGTTGGGCGAACGCCGCCTAAATCCAGAGGCACCCAATCAACTTGGCTTTTAAAAACGCCAGTGATGGCGCCATGACGTTCGGGAGAACACCAGACTTGCCCCTCCGACCACATCATAAGCTCTCTCAGCTCACCTACTTTAGGATCTGACTCCTCACCAGTATCGGGTTGGGGCAATCCGAGTGGGTTAAAAATTCGGGTTTCGGCGCCAAAGACTTCAAGCAGCCGGGCACATTCTTCAATCACCAAACGACTGTAGGAGCGCTCTCGAAGGGACCCATAAAGAAGTAGTATCCGTGGCTTGTGGGATATTGGAACGATACTTATTTTGGTCAGCGTGAGCACTTCAAATACGTCGCTATTTATATTGGCCAAAGCATCAGAAGATCTTTTCATCACTGAGATCCAATATTAGCTAAGGCGGCCAATAGTGATGGTTTATCATGATTTTTATTTGCAATTTCAACCAACCTTTCAGCGCGTTTTTCTATCTCTTCTATACAAGATAAAAAAGCCTGCTCTTGGCCTTTTTCATTGCCCTCAAACTTGGACGGGTCGCTTAAGCCCCAATGCACCTTCAGACTATTACCAAAGTAAAGCGGGCACGCTTCACCTGCTGCTGCATCACACACCGTTATCACGACATCAGGATTAAAGTTCTCATAGTCATCCCACGATTGGCTTGTCAAACCGTCGGTTGAGTATCCTGTTCGCTGGAGATATTTCAATGACAGCGGATGAACCACACCCGCTGGCGCACTGCCAGCGCTCTTCGCTTGAAGTGTGCCTTTGGCGATCTTATTGGTTATCGCCTCGGATAAAATGCTTCGGCAACGATTGTGGGTGCAAATATAGAGTATCTTCATTTGAATTATCTTCTTCTAACAGCAAGATGTTGCGGCAGACTGTGCCGCAGCTAATTTCTTTAGCGAAAACTCAAAATAGTCAGGGTTGCTGGCTGCCGCTTCAATGATCACCTGCCGTGACCACTTTGGGAGAGCCGGATGGAGTTTGTAGTACACCCATTTGCCGCGCCTGTTATCCATTAAAATACCGCATCTTCGCAGCTGCGCTAAATGCCGAGAGATTTTCGGTTGATCAAGATCTAACGCCTCCATAAGATCGCAGACACAGGCCTCTTCTATACTTGCAAGTAACAGCAGTGATTTAAGGCGGGTCTCGTCCGCCAGGCATTTGAAAAAGTCGCAAGGGTTCATAACTGGCACATGTGGTAATTAATATATGTGGAAAATCACATATATACTGGCCGCCGTCAATGAATAATTACAGGGGACACTGATAACTTGGAATAATTACAGGGGACACTGATAACTTAATAACTTAACCAAGACCCAACGGCTATCTCATCGCAAGAATAATTACAGGGGACACTGATAACTTAATAACTTAATAACTTAACCAAGACCCAACGGCTATCTCATCGCAACAGGCCTTATTTTATTATTTTATCAGTG
>JBLGBD010000016.1:0-35894 GCA_047617585.1 Pseudohongiellaceae bacterium
TGGGATATAGTCATCACCCCTTACTGGCGCGAAGTGAACATGGAGTTCATCCAACACTTTCTGCCTGGCCAACCTATCGAAGATACCGAGCATCGCAGCCTTGGCACGCAGATTGTGGGTTATAAGGAACTCAGCGACGGGGCTAAGCTCGCGGTAGGGGTAGACATAGAAGATACCCAAGGCAGCCTGAAGCAATTTCAGCCGAATCCTACCGAGGGCTCTTTTTTCCTGCGCAACTCCATCCCTCAAGGTCGTCACTACGACTACGATGTAGATGCCCGCCAGCTAGCGGGTTTTATCAATTATGAAAAGAGTTACGACAATGGCCTGGATCTGTCTTTAGGTCTGCGCCTAGAAGACGTAAGCTATGCCTATGACAACAAAATGATTGATGGCCGCACTGATGAGTTTGGAGTGGCCTGCCGGTTCGGCTGTCGTTACAACCGCCCAGCAGATCGCAATGATGGCTTCACCAATCTTTCGCCCAAGCTTGGCCTAAGCTATGCGCTAAATGACGAGCATGATGTACAGGTTAGAGCGCAGCGCGGCTTTCGTGCCCCACAGGCTACTGAGCTGTATCGCTTGCAGAACAATCAAACTATTGCCGAGTTAGACTCAGTTGAGCTAGACAGCTATGAAATGGCATTCAAAGGCGCGGGAGATGTTTGGAACTATTCTGTTACAGCCTATTTCATGGACAAAGAGAACGACATTATCACCAACAGTGATAGGGAAAATTTAAACAATGCTCACACTCAACACTTAGGTATTGAGTTTGCCGTTGGTTTCGATTTAACCGAATCACTTTCGGTTAACGGGGTGTTTAATATGGCGAAGCACACCTACGAAAACTCTGAACTCTCTGGCGGTATAGATATCAAAGGCAATGACGTGGATACGGCGCCAACCACATTTGGCAACCTAAGACTGACTTGGCGCCCAACCACCGCCCTGCTTGCAGAGCTTGAGTGGGTGAATATGGGAGATTACTACACCAATCCAGAAAACACGGCTGACTATGAAGGCCATGACCTTGCTAATCTTAGGGTCCAGTACCAATACAGCGACGACATAAACCTGTCTCTCAACCTACTCAACATCACCGATGTGCAGTACGCTGAGCGCGCCGACTGGACGACATTTTCTGGCGACAGATACTTCCCGGGCGAACCTGCAAGAGCATTTTTTGCAGTTAATTGGAATTTTAACTAGGGTCTAACCTAGGTAAATTCCATGGGGCCTTGTTAAGGTGTTGGCAACAGCACCCTAGCAAGAAAACGCCGACATAAGTCGGCGTTTTAGTTTAAGGACTTTGAGTTAATAACTGACAACCCTACTGAAGAAGACTTATGACTAACACAGGCAGCACGAACTCAGCTTACGCCGCATTGCTTGCCTATTTTTCAGATCCCAGTGTTAGTTCCCTCATCCCCATCAGCCACCCTGACAAGGCGGTGAATCTGCAAGCCGACCGAGAGAAGCATTCCTACCGGAAAGCGGCCGTGCTTTTACCTATTACTCGGCACAGCGGTAAATCTCAAAGTGAGCTTGTTCTCACGGTACGCTCTGCAAACTTGAAGAGTCACGCGGGACAAATTAGCCTGCCTGGAGGCATGCGAGAAGATTACGACGCCGATTTCGAGGCGACTGCACTGCGGGAAAGTGAGGAAGAAATAGGCCTGAAACCAGACCAGGTAGAGGTTATTGGAAAATTAGGAGACATGGCGCTTCCTTCCGGCTTTCAGATAACACCTATTGTTGGCCTAATCGATAATGATCTTGTTTTCACTCCGTCGCCTGACGAAGTTGCTGATATATTCCAAGCGCCACTAGAACTGATATTAGATCCGCAGGCTTATCGCCACTCCACTATGTTTTTCGAGAGTAACGAGCGGGCGATATTGGAGTTGATGTACGAGGATTACCGCATCTGGGGGGCTACTGCGGCTATTTTGTATCACCTTGCAAACGAGGTACAAAAATATCGCTAGGTGTATTTCTTGGGGGCGTAAAAACTAATCGTCCGGCTCTTCGAAGCCGCTGAGCAATTCTGACTTTTCATCCGCAGACACTCCAGTATCCGCATCAAAACTTTCATGACAAACCTGATTACGGCCGCCCTGTTTAGCCAAGTAAAGAAAGCCATCGACTTTTTCTACAAATTCCTTCTCTGTTAGCTGATGACCTCGGCTGTATACATCCACGCCCAAACTCGCTTCGATACCCAACATGGAGTCGTTAGTTTTCGCGGGTGAGTTTTCAATAATTAGTCGTAGACGATTCGCAAAACGAACACCTTGGCGGAGTGTTGTATCAGGTAGAATGATAGTGAATTCCTCACCGCCGTAGCGACAGGGAATATCCAAGCGACGAACAGTTTTCTTGATAAGAGCCGCGACGTGCTTAAGAATGATATTGCCGACTTCATGACCGTGAACATCGTTCACATCCTTAAAATGATCGAGATCTAACATGATGAGACAGGTAGGTTGACCCGAACGCCGCGTTCTCTCCATCTCCAGGCTCAAAGCTTGAATGAAGTATCTGAAGTTAAATAAACCCGTCAGCTCGTCGGTTCTTACCATATCAGATAAGTACCGCACTGCTTCCCGCAGTCGCATTACCTCGGTCAGATTGGTGCAGAGGTCATCGCCTGCCGGGCAAGGCTCAAGAGATGTGTTTACTATTAACGGATCATTCATAGTGTCAATGCGGTGCTCGAATCCCTGTTTTGAAAACGCCTGTTGATCAAAATTTTAAGCAAAAATAATAGAGACGATTTACGGTTTGCGCTGCGCTTTATGCAAGAAACTGCAAAAGCTGAAGCCTAAGCAGCGCTTCTAAGAACCGAGTTATCACCATCCAATTTTCAACTTATTTTAATTATTACAATAACTTAGCCTAAATCTCGGTTTAGCTATTGGGTGGGAATAGCGAACATTAGCACAAAGCGCAAATTGTCAAAACCTCCAAGGCAGTTTTTGCACATTAACTCGAATTAAATCAAGGCATTGCCCAAGCAGGAAATTCCCCTAAAACGTCAAATGTCAGGTGCCCTAAGGTATACACAAAGCCCGTTAATATGACGATTGAAATTAGGTCCAGCCAAAACCCTGCTATTACCATTTTCATTATGGGCACCCTGCCAGAGCCATAGACAATCGCGTTGGGAGGGGTTGAAACTGGCAGCATAAAGGCGCAGGAGGCTGCCAGTGTGGTTGGAATTAGCAGCAGTAACGGATGAACGTTAATCGCCTGCGACATGCTCGACATAATCGGTACAGCCAATGAAATAGTCGCCGTGTTCGACATCACCTCAGTAAGCCCCGTTATGACCGCAATAGTGCTTATGACAATGGCTAGAGGGCTCGCTTCACTCAAACTTTGCTGCAGCTGCTGGGCAATGTAAACAGACAGGCCAGAAGTATCAAAACCTTTTGCTAAAGCTAGCCCTCCTCCGAATAGCAGAAGAATGCCCCAGGGCACTTTTTTTGCATCGTCCCAATCCAGCAGTCTTCCGCCAACCTGTTTGCTGGCAGGAATGATGAACAGCGTTAATGCCATGGCGATTGAGACAGTGCCGTCATCGAGTAAATAACCCACTGGCGAAGCGCCTATGCTGGTTAGAAATTGATCTAGGAAATGACTCCAGCCAAAAATATCCACATCGTCTCCAAACAGACGGTCCTTTCGAGTCATCCATAAAACGGCCGCTGAGCCAAACACCACGGCCACACGCTTTTCTTCTGGCGCCATACGCCCTAGCTTTTTAATTTCAGCTTGAATGAACTCCTTGCCACTGAAGGGTGTGGTCGCCGGCAGTGGAAATATTAACCGGGTGAGAACCAGCCAGGCCACAATCATGAAAAAAGCACTCAGTGGCAGCGCAAACAGCATCCAGCTGGAAAATGTTATCTCCGGCGCCTCGGGAAAGAGTTGAGACATTTGAGTGATTAACACGCCATTTGGCGGTGTGCCGATAAGGGTCGCAAGCCCGCCAATGGATGAAGAATAGGCGATTCCCAACAGCAAGGTGAGTGCAAAGTTAGGTGCCCGTTCGTTCACTGCGCCCCCATCTGCGACAATTTTTTCGTTTAGATCTTCGTACAACAATATAAGGGACATACCCATAGGCATCATCATTAGAGCCGTGGCGGTATTAGATAACCACATAGATAGAAAGCCTGTGGCCAACATAAACCCCAAAACCAATCGGTGGGGCTGAGGGCCTATCACTCTCAAGATGTGCAGCGCGATGCGTTTGTGCAGGCTCCATTTCTCCACTGCAATCGCGATCATGAACCCACCCATAAACAGCAGAATGATCCAGTCCATGTATTGATTGGCAACGTTTGGAAAAATAATATCGAAATCAGAAGGGGTCAGATCGCCGCTTATGACAACTGAGCTAAAGTCGATTCTATTGTCAGCTGGCAATTCGCGCCCACGCATAATGCCCATAATGGGAAATAGCACTATCGGCAAGAGTGCAGTAGCGGCTAAAGGTATGGCCTCGGTTATCCACCAAATAGCCATTAAGGCAACGATGGCGACCATCCGAGTCACTAAGGGGTTTTGCGGATCAAGATCAACAAAAAATAGCACAAACAAAAACACTGCAGGCCCTAAATAAAGACCTATACGACTGCGCATGGAGTCGCTCTCGCGAAGCGTCGGAGTTGGAGCAACTGCCTGAGTCATGAACTTACCTGCTTTTTATTTTAAATGTATCACCAAGAGCCCACGAAACGCTAAGCGAATATTTCGTGCAGGAAGCCTCCCATTGAAGCGGTTTCATGTTTTTCCGCCACCTCGCTGTAGTGCTCTCTGTAGTGCTCTCTGTAGTACTCATTGCAGTACTCATTGCAGTACTCACTGTAGTACTTACTGCCGTACTCACTGCAGTACTCGCTGCAGTACTCGCTGCAGTAGAAGGTGCAGTAGAAGGTGCCAACATCGCCATCGGCGCCAAGCACACCCTTGCCTTAGATATCCAAAGCGAAGCCAACATAGCCCGTCGCCCTAAGCCTTTCGGCCGCATCCATGGCAAACTGGCGACCCCCGCTGCAATCGTCAGCCACCAGAACTCGCAGATTCGTGCCATTTGACTGCGGGCAGGCCTAATAGGACTTCAGCACAACTGAGCCATTACTCCAATCAAGTGTTTGTCTGGAATAGTTCAGCTTTGCCCTGAATTTTAAAGCCCAAGTAGTGCTCAGACAGCGCGCTAGCGGTTGCTGCCTGAGCCATGGCTTTAAAGCGCAGCTATCATAGCTTGGGACGTGCTCACTTTAATTTCACCCGGCGCCTCAATCGCCAAATGAGTAACAACACCATCATCTACAATCATCGCAAAGCGCTGAGAACGAATGCCCATACCAAAGCCCTTGGCGTCAAGCTCCAAGCCAATAGCCTTAGTAAAATCGGCATTGCCATCTGCAAGCATAAGCAGCTCTTGCGCATTCTGCGCGTCACCCCAAGCACCCATAACAAACGCATCGTTAACTGACATACAGGCGATTGTGTCTACACCTTTGGCCTTGATGGCATCGGCATCCACCACAAAGCCCGGCAGGTGGGTCATAGAGCAGCCTGGAGTAAAGGCGCCTGGCACTGCAAAAAACACCACCTTCTTGCCAGCAAACACATCATCGCTGCCTATTGGCTTAGGACCTTCTGACGTCATTACGCTGAAACCGATTGCTGGAACCTTGTCACCTACTTTGATTGTCATAAAGATTGCTCCTAAAGTTAACTGCTTAGTAAAGCTCGAGTGTAGCAAATTCACTCGCGCTTTCTAAGTAACTTCAGTTTTAATCTATGGCCTATCTGCAGAGCTTGGGTTAGCCTTTAGTTGCCCCTCATTGCATTCCATCAGGTTGCCAAACGGGTAGGTTTAAAGTTCATGGATACAGCGTTTTTTTACGCCTCAAAACTCATATGGGCCGTGTTCGCGCCAGATAGCCTGCTGCTCTTTATGGGCGTTGGCGCCTGGCTCGCGGCGGCGGCAGGCTGGCAACGACTCGCTCGGCGCTTAGCATCAGTGATCGCCCTAACAGCTCTTTTGATTGGCTTCCTGCCAGTGGGCGAATGGTTGCTAGCCCCACTTGAAAACCGATTTCCTAGCAATGTAGCACTGCCTGCGGACGCAGCAGGCATCATCGTGCTCGGTGGGGCGATCTCTCCCATATTGTCAGCAACCTGGAACCAGCCTGAACTCAAAGATGCAGCTGACCGGCTGGTAAGTTTTGCCTACGTTTCTAGTCTATACCCAAACGCCCAGTTAGTTTTTACCGGAGGTAGCGGCAGTATTACTGAGCAAGACTATTCAGAAGCAGATGGCGCTCGGATACTGTTCGACCAGTTGGGACTGTCAGAAAAAGCAGTGCTGTTTGAAAGCCAGTCTCGTAACACGATAGAAAACGTGGAAAACAGCAAACGCTTGGTGCAACCAAAAGCTGGCGATGCCTGGATACTTATCACCTCGGCCTATCATATGCCTAGGTCGGTTGGAGTATTCTGCAAAAATGCCTGGCCCGTGACCCCTTACCCAGTAGATCATCAAACCCGCCGCGGCAACCTACTGCGGATACAGTTTGATTTCGCTGGCAACTTATCGCTCGTCTCAGTTGCCGTTAGGGAGTGGCTAGGTTTGTTGGCGTATCGAGTTTTGGGAAAAACTGAGACGTTATTACCGATTGATGGCAGTTGTCTTAGCACCAAGTAATCCCGTTAGCCTATCTCTACACCTAGGGTTGCAGAGTCTGCGCTATAGAACGAATACACAATAGTTTTACAAATTACTGGGGATAATTTAAGAGTGGAGTACAAGCCCGCCGCGTGATTTCTAGAGTATAAGCATGGGCAACCAAACCCTAGCAGAGTTGCCCCAGCATCTGTAACTTACCTACTAATCCGACGTCTTGTCCTAAAGTAGCCACTCAAGGCACTCTCGAAATAGAGGCTCCATCTATGAACGCTGAAAAATTCTGGGACGCCGCGGCAGAAAAGTACGCCAAATCTGCGATCGGAAACGAAGCTGTCTATCAAGCAAAACTCAAACTTACTCGAGATTATTTTACGAGCAGTTCCAATGTCCTAGAACTGGGATGCGGCACTGGCAGCACGGCCATCGCCCATGCCCCGTTCGTAAACCATATCCTCGCCACCGATATCTCAAATAACATGCTGGATGTTGGAAGAAGAAGAGCATCCGAGGCTGGTGTTGAGAATGTAACATTTGAACAAACCACGGTAGAAAAACTGCAAGCACCTGCCGCTTCTTTCGATGCAGTATTGGCACTTAACATTCTCCATCTCATTGATGACCCCGCAGCAACGATTCACAGGGTTGCGAGTTTTTTAAAACCCGGCGGTATATTCGTCAGTAGCACTGTCTGCCTTGGAGATGTTGTTCTCAATTACTACCGACTATTGATTCCCATCATGCGCCTTCTAGGAAAGGCGCCGCCAGTGCACTACGTCAAGCGCAGTGATTTAGAAGGCTACTTTGAGAATTCAGGCTTTGAAATTGTATCGGGCCGCCCACCTGTTAAAGGCGAAGCGGCTTTTATAATCGCAAAGAAAGCGCCTTATCAGTAAGCCGGTTCTGCTACTCGCTTCAGACCTGACACGGCCGCCGGCTTCGGCTACTGAAGAATCTGTTGCTCGCTACTGCGCAGATAGAAATCTCTCAAAAGCACATAGCGATCTGCTTGCGGCGGCAGTGGCGGCTGATCGAGCAGCCTTGCCCGCATTGAAACTAGAAATGTGAAGAACAGAGAATTACGAGTTGGCACATGGTTAACATAGAGTATCGGCTGCGCAATATTGCCGCCAAAGTTGCCCACATACTGACTCACCAAGCCTCGGCCACTGGATGGACCAAGCATAGGCAGGACAATGTACGGCCCTTGGGGCACGCCCCACACTCCCAAAGTCTGGCCAAAGTCTTCTTGGTGCTTAGGTAGGCCGACAACTGTTGCAACATCGAAAAGCCCCCCAACCCCGAGGGTTGAATTCACAAGGAAACGCCCAGTATCGCTACCTGCTAGCTTGGCTCTGCCCTGCATTAACTGGTTAATAGCCGTCCAGGGGTCTGCGAGGTTAGAAAAGAAATTAGAAACCAGTGTTGGCACCGGCTCAGGGACAACAGCTTTATAACCTTGAGCTGCAGGCTTAATCACAAACCTATCTACTTGGCCATTAAAGGCTGCCATCTTGCGATTAAAGCCCTCATAGGGATCTACGCCACTTGATGCACATGCCACCAAAGAAAGGCCAATCAAGGCAAACAGACAACTTCTAAGCAAGTGCCAAGAACTCAAAACTCCACTCTTTTCCATTTATTACTTCTCCACCATTTTTACTAGATTCTCTCGGCCTAAGGGCAAACCAAATCTTTGCCAGCAACTTAGAATCAAAATTTACCAGATCATATACAGATTAAATTGAAATTTGGATTCATTTAAACCGTAACTAATGTTCGATTGTTTGATTTATGTGTTCGAAGGAGTTGGAACTTGATAGAGCACTGCAACCGAGCCAGCCCGGAAAGCTATTGATTTTTCCTGTTTATTCAGGCAATAAGAGTATTCGAGGAAAAACAGCTTGCCATACCGTGGGCCTACTTGAGTTTAACGTCTGTTTATAGAGATTAATCAGTTACGCACAGTAATTGGCGCAAATGGATACGCGGCAATCACTTGCAGCGTACTCCAATTAGGTGCAGTGTTTTTGATTAAACGATGAGACCACTTTGAACGACAGTGTTTCCGATTAATTAAGGATATTTCGAAGTCTGCTGCTCGCATCCTCAATACCCTGCCCTACAGCTTCCTGTGCATTCTCCACAGATTCTTGCAGGCGCCCTCCAACCGACTCCCGCAGTTCGCTAAGCCCTGGTCTATCGGCATTGAGAAGTGCGCGGCTCACGGCTCGCAATACCACTTCAAGTGCTTGAGACACCGTGGCTGCTTGATTTTCGGTGCCAATATTAGTCAGATTAATGTCGGTTAGGGTGAATGACTGTTCTATTATGGATGCTACCAGATTAACCTGCGCTCCATTTAGGTTAATTTCTTTAATGACAATGCCCTGACTTGCAGCGCTGTCAGGATCTGCCGGTGCAGTGTCCTGTGCAGTAGAGGGAAGATTCGCCAGCAACGCTCGCATATTGTCTGTGGTAATCTTGGTCTCGTAAGTGATTAACGGCTCAATCACGGATATTTCATATATCTCGATTACATCACTAGTCAATGAGCTTAAGTTCAGAGCGACAGTAACCTCACCAAGCTGCATGATGTTTTCCGAGGTAAAGCCTTCTGGATTCTGAATCGTCAGCCCTCTAATAGTGCCTTTACCGCTAAGTGGTGATATCGTCACCGAAGCTACTGTGACGTTGGTGCCCAATACCTCGCTGCCCACTACTTCGATGCCACTTTTTACAATAGAGTCTATGTAGAAAAAGACAACACCGAACGCCAACACTACAACAACCACCAGCGACACTAGAATTTTTTTAATCACGATTTAGCCTCAGCTATCAAACGGTGCTTTACTACCGATTACGGTTTCGATCCATATTAAGTGTTTAGACAGCCGCTCGTACACGGCGACCGCGCCATACTTACCCTGTGTTTCCTCAGAAAAGTCCGGCCCCTTTAGTTCGCCAACGGCGATCCCAGCTAAAACTAAACCAGAGGTACTTTCCAGCAAGGCGGGACCGCCGCTATCGCCTAAACTCGGCATGCCCTCCAAGTCCAGCGGCGCATCACTACTACGCCGAGGGTCATCAAAGCTAATTCGAAGCCTAGCTTGGGCGTAGTCTATGGTGTTTTTTGCCATACGCATCTTGCCATCATCGAACTGGCGCCCGTAAAGCCCCAGGCCAAAATATCCCCAGCCCACTAAGCGCACAGTGGCACCTAGTTCGTCTGACTCTAATTGGATTGGGTAGGGTGATGGGCTATTGGACTCTTCGCGAAACCTCATCAACACTAAATCCACATCACTAGATGAATTAATATCAGAGTCTGGGTGTCTAATAATGGCATCAATTTCACGAGTTTTTCCGCCAACCTCCACCGCAAATCGGCGCCTGTGAGCGATGGTGTCGCCTAAGGTTGTTTCATCGGCGCAGTGTGCTGCACTAATGGCCCACCGAGGGTGGATAACTGTAGCTGCACATACTTTACGGCTGCCTTGTTTCTCGATAAAAAACACCGCCGGATAATCCTCGTCGCTCACCTCGTAAGCATCGGCCCGCACGTCATGGCGCACAATGATTGCTTGACTTGAAAACGTCCCAGCGCAGAGACTTGCAAAGCCGATACAACGAAGCAGCCCGGCTATTTTTGAATGAGTTAGCCTCATAATTGCTGCTTCTCTTTGCGCCGACGGACTCGACGCAAGGGCCTAAGGTTGGGGGTATAGCGAGGCTTCTTGGTTAATTGGAACAGGCCTATCAGCCGCTTGAGCACTACCAGCACAGTGATCACGATAAACACCAATATAGTCGCTGCCAGCCACTGCTCGTGGCTCCATGTGGAGGTGTCGATTAGATTCCCTAACACGGTGAATGGCACCTATCTTGTCTTAATCAGTTTAAACTTGAATAACAGCTTGCCGAGATAGCCCACGATCAAAGGGCAAGACCCTCAGCCTTCATTGGCCAGAAAGGCCACTATTTCCTCAATTTTTTCGATCCGCTGCCACGGGTCATCGAACTCCAAAAGCTCTTGCTTCTGCTCCACATCTAGCGGCATTAAGTCGCTGAGGCGCCAACCTAAGTCCCATAAGTTATCATAGTTTATAGTGAGATTTTTTTGCTCCACCAACGGATGGTTTTCCAAGCTCTCTAACAAATCTGCCAACGGGCTATGTTCATCTTGCAGCGGAATATCCTGCCCGCCCACAAGGTCGGTATCGCTAAACTCGACCTTCGCATGCAACAGCCCAGTGTCTTCTTGCCAACAGTCCTCGACTTTAAACTTTGCTGTGCCTTCTACGGTTATCCCTAAAAGACCATTTTCAAGCTGATCCCAATCGGCGATGGTAACCAAGGTGCCGGTTCGATGAATTGTCTGCTTGGTTTTACTGACATCTACTTCGTCACCTTGCTTTAGCAGGCAAATACCAAACCCCGTATTAGATTTAAGGCAGGAGCTTATTAAATCTATATAGCGACGCTCAAATATTTGCAAATCGATTCTGCTGCCAGGGAAGGCGACAATACGAAGTGGGAATAGAGATATTTCTTGAAGTTTTGACATCGCGCTAGTGTAAAAGCAATTCAGGTATTTTTCATCTAAAACTCGCAGGTTCTAAATTTAATCTAAAGTTTTTGTGATGCAGCACCAAGCCCTACTGCAGCACCTTTAATAATTTCTCATGAATGCCACCAAAGCCACCGTTGCTCATAATGACGATATGGTCACCGCTGCGGGTGTTTTCCTCAAGAAATGCGACAATTTCGTCTACTTCACTGAATGCGTAAGCAGGTGTTTTGCTGCTAGAAATCATTTCACTAAAATTTAAACCGCTGCGCTCGGGGGTTTGCCAAATAACCATATCGGCACTTTGACTAGCAGCCACCAGCTGGTCTTGATGCACACCCATTTTCATTGTGTTTGAACGGGGCTCTATAACGGCAATTAACCTCGATTCCTGATACTCACCAGGCAGTTTGGCAGCCATGCCAGCAAGCGTCGTTTCTATCGCCGTGGGGTGATGGGCAAAATCGTCATAGACATAAACGCCTTGTACTTCACCGCGCAGCTCCATCCGCCGTTTAACCCCTTCAAATTTCATCAGGGCCTGCGCTGCTGAGACCACATCGACGCCAACATGGTGAGCTGCGGCCAGCGCGGCCATGGCGTTCTTGACGTTATGCAGGCCAGTTAACTGCCATTTTATCAAAGACCGACTGACCACCTCGCCGGTTGAGCCTTGCCCATATTTGACCAGCTCAAACTCGCCACCGTGTTCATCGTGTAGTTCTGCATTCCAAAAAGTGCCGCCGTTTGCCGCCAATTTCTGGCAAATTTCGTTGGCCACAGCAACCCCAAATTGCTGCCTTTTAGTCCAGCAACCCATACTTAACATCGAATCGATGGTCGTCTCACCGTGGGGATGAATTATTTGGCCGTTGCTAGGAATTGTTCGCACCAAATGGTGGAACTGTTTCTTAATGGCCTCGAGGTCATCGAAGATGTCCGCGTGGTCAAACTCCAAATTGTTGATTACTGCGGTTCTGGGTGAGTAGTGCACAAACTTTGAGCGTTTATCAAAAAATGCCGTGTCGTATTCGTCAGCCTCGACCACAAAAAACGAAGAGTCACCGACGGTTGCCGAGGTAGGGAAATTATTTGCAACGCCACCAATTAAGTAACCTGGCTTATACCCTGCATACTCCAAAATCCACGCCACCATTGCGCTGGTGGTGGTTTTGCCGTGGGTGCCTGCAATCCCTATCACCCATTTATCATGCAGCACATACTGGGACAACCACTGGGGGCCCGATGTGTAATGAATACCTTCGTTGAGAATGTATTCTACAGCAGCGTTGCCGCGGGAAAGGGCGTTTCCAACAATGACGAGATCTGGCCTTGGCTGCAAGTGCGAAGGGCTATACCCCTCGTTTAACTCGATACCTTGGCTCACCAATTGGGTGCTCATGGGCGGGTAGACGTTTTCATCGCTACCGCTAACACGGTGCCCCAGTTGTTTAGCGATTACTGCTAAACTACCCATAAAGGTGCCACAGATTCCTAAAATATGTATATGCATTATTAAATACTTGAACTCTTGGTGTTAACAAATCGCAGCCGTTTATACCACAGAACACCCTCAACCATTGATATTTAACAGAATTAATCGGTTAGCTATGGCAAATGTATCACACAAATTTTGGGGATTTTCCCTTCAGGTATACCAAGCCCCCATGGTTGCTCCGGCCTGTTTGAACCTACAGAACGAGCATGGTCTTGATGTAAATTTGATCTTGTTCTGCTGTTGGCATGGCGCAGTCCATGGCGAGCTATCCTCAGCGCTGCTGGAAAAAGCCAGTAATTACTCTATCAGTTGGCGAGAAAACCTTGTCCAGCCGCTTCGAAGCGCCCGTATTTGGATGAA
Organism: Pseudohongiellaceae bacterium; assembly: GCA_047617585.1. Classification (GTDB taxonomy): domain Bacteria; phylum Pseudomonadota; class Gammaproteobacteria; order Pseudomonadales; family Pseudohongiellaceae; genus UBA9145. The sequence continues at coordinate 13,135 of JBLGBD010000016.1, forward strand.
ATCCGCAAAAACTGATGATCTAACGGCGAGCCCAGGCTATGAAGCATTGAGGCAACAGATTAAAGCGGTGGAGTTGGCAGCTGAGAAGATGCAGCAAAGCGTACTGCAAGACATGGTCCTAGAGTCGGGCTATGGTGGCATAGCTGCTAATCCAGAATCAGCAATACGAGGGAACTTGAAGTCTTTGCTGGAGTTGACGAATACGGTGGCTACGCCAGCCGTTGATCAGTCACTGACAATCCTGATCAAGGCAAGTTTGGCTTCGTCGGAGGCCCCATAATAAACTAGGCCTGAGGCTCACTATTTCTAGCTGGAGCAGTGTTGGATGAGCCGTCTTTACCAAGGAAAAGAGCAGAAACAGCGAACGCCACTGCGCCTGTAAGCCACAGCAGACTGTTGATCACGGAATTCTCTGAGCCTCCAGTAAACGTTAGAATCGACAGAGCCAACCAGATTCCTGAAACGATCCAGCACAGTCCTTTGGAATATCGTGCGAAACCTACGCTTTTCGAAAGCATGTCAACCTCTTTAAACTAATCAAAATTCATAACGCTAAGAAAACCACTGCACGGCCTAGCAGTCAAGGGGCATCTAGCGAAATCTCCCCTTGCCTACCCTATTTTTCACCAGCTTGTTTTTTCCGCGAGTGATTGCCGAGCAATCCAAAAGCTAGCGAGTCGCCGCTAGATCAATCACCACGTCCCAATTAAAGCGCACGAAGCGGTGCAGTTCACTGATCAGAATCCTCTCTTGATCGCTGTGTGCACCAAACCCAAGGGCGGCGTCTTCAGTGTCTATTGCAGGCCCGATGCCATAGCACTGAATGCCACGGTTGCGCAGGTACGCCATGTCGGTCGCGCCGGTGCTCATGGTTGGCAGTGTCGTTACGCCATAGTGCTTGGAGATATTTTCCTCAATCGCTGAGAACGCGGGGGTCTGCAGGCTGGCCTGACCCGGAGGCCTGGTATTGCGGTCGCCAAGGGCGACTTCCACACTTGGGTCATTAATTACACCCCTAATGGACTGCAAAAAGGCTGGAATATCTTCATCTGGTAACGCTCTGAAATCCACACTAGCAGTAGCCTCAGACGGGATTACGTTAATCCGATAGCCGGCGTTGAAAATGGTCGGCGACAACGAAGAGCGCAGCATTGAAGCGTGGCGCGGCTCATTGGCGAGAAAATAAGCATCTGCTGCTGCCACAGTAGTTGGATCTAATACGGCTAAGTAGCGCTGGGCGTTGGCGCTAGGTGAAATTCCAGCAAGCCGCTCAAAATAGGCCGCGGTGGTTTCATTGAGCCGCACAGGCGAGCGCCAATCGGCGATGGCAGCAACCGCCTTGGCCAAGCGCACAACTGAATTTGACTGCAATGGCACCGATCCATGGCCAGCCACGCCGGTGGCCTTAAGCTCTATTCGGTACGGAATTTTTTCCACAGTCTGCACGCCGGCGTATTGGACCTCGCGGTTAACCCGCGCCACTGAGCCGCCTTCGGCCAAGCAAAACTCAGACTCGATACGATCAAAATGGTTGTTAACAATAAACTCAATCCCAAATTCAGTGGCGCCTTCTTCCCCAGACTCCGCCAAGAAGATCACGTCACGCTCTAGCTGAACGTTTTGGCGCTTGAGTTCCAGCATTACCATTAACGCTGACGCTAGATTATCTTTGTCGTCTACCGCACCGCGACCGTACACATAACCATCATCAACGGTTGCACTAAAGGGGGGAAAGGTCCATTTTTCTGGGTCCACATTCACCACATCAGTGTGCGCCATAATAAGCAATGGCCTTTTATTGCCGTTGCCCTTCAATCTGGCGATGACGTTGGGGCGCTCGGGGTCTGTGGCCAGCATTTCGACCTCAATACCCTCGGCCTCTAAGACATCACGAATATACTCCGCCGCTGGCAATTCTCGGCCAGGCGGGTCACTGGTATCAAACTGCAGCAGGGCTCTAAAATGCCTAAGCGTCTCTTCTTCAAGCGCCTCCCAATCTGGCTCACCCACTTGCGCGGCACTCATTGATGCCAACAGAAAGCTAACTAACACTATCAAGCTTCGCATGGTCGCTTACTCCTAAACTTAATCAATTGAACTGCAGCTAAAACCCAAAAACAGAACCTGCTGAAAAAACAAACTCGAGCGGCACCGGCGAAGCCAAAGCCAAAGCCAAAGCCAAATTAAACCAGCGTTTATACTGCGTACAAACCCTTAGCCCTCATCCGAAGAATTTTGCAACCGTGAGCCCTGCCAGCGCTTTACTAGCCCCGCATCCAGATCAAACAAATCGAGTATCCGCCCCACATGATGATTGATTAAGTCATCAATCGACTGGGGCTTGATGTACATTGCGGGCATCGGAGGCGCGATAATGGCGCCGATCTGGCAGGCTTTTAGCAGTAACTCGCAATGCCCCACATGCAGCGGTGTTTCTCTAGGAACCAAGACTAATTTGCGGCGTTCTTTCAGTATGACATCAGCGGCTCGCACGATGAGCGAATCGGCATAGGAATTGGCTATAGCCGAGAGAGTCTTGATTGCGCAGGGCGCAACGATCATCCCAGCGGTTTGGAAAGAACCACTGGCAATGTTTGCTGCGATATCTTTGTTAGAGTGCAGATGATCGGCAAGCGCCTTAACATCAGCCACTGCGTAATCGGTTTCGATACCGATGTTGAGTTTTGCCGAATCAGAAAGAATAAGGTGAGTCTCTACATCGGGAACTGCTTTTAGAACTTCCAATAAGCGAATGCCGTAGATGACCCCGCTGGCGCCTGACATTCCAATAATTAACCGCATAACCAATAAATCCAAACTGTCTAAATAATAAGATAACGATTGTGGCACCAATACTTCGCTACTAGCAAGGAAATGCCCCAACGAGTAACATATGAATTGTTCTATACATTCATTTGACTACAGCGACACAATCTCTATGAGCAAAGCCAATCTATTTTATGCACAATCCGGAGGCGTCACCTCCGTCATCAATGCCAGCGCCTGCGGCGTCATCGAAACCGCCCGCGCCAACAAAGACAAAATCGGCAAAGTGTATGCTGGGCTCAATGGAATTGTAGGCGCTCTCAACGAAAACCTTATCGATACCAGCAAAGAATCTGCCTCCGCTATCGCTGCACTGCGGCATACGCCCGCTGGCGCGTTTGGGTCTTGTCGCTACAAACTTAAATCCTATGCCGACAACAGCCGCGAGTACGAACGCCTAATGGACGTGTTTAAAGCCCATAATATCCGCTACTTTCTCTACAATGGGGGCGGCGACTCCCAAGACACGGCGAACAAAATCGCCCAGCTTAGTATCGAGAAAAACTACCCGGTGACCTGTATCGGAGTACCAAAGACGGTCGACAATGATCTGCCTATCACCGACAACTGCCCTGGCTTTGGCTCCGTTGCCAAGTACGTGGCCGTCTCAATTCGAGAGGCTGGTTTGGATGTCGCCTCAATGTGTGACAGTTCCACCAAAGTGTTTGTCATGGAAGTTATGGGCAGACACGCCGGATGGATTGCAGCCGCCGCTGGCCTCGCCAGTGAAAATGAAGGCGACGCTCCCCACATAATTTTGTTTCCTGAAATACCCTTCGCCAAAGAAAAGTTTCTGGGGCGAGTTAAAGCCTGTGTTAGGAAGTTTGGCTACTGCGCCATTGTGGTTTCCGAAGGCGCACAAACCGCAGACGGTCGATTTCTTGCTGAGGCGGGCAGTGTGGATGCCTTCGGCCATGCCCAACTGGGCGGTGTGGCACCTTATATCGCGAACATGATCAAAGATGAGCTGGGCTATAAATACCATTGGGCAGTCGCTGACTATCTTCAGCGCGCAGCCAGACATATCGCCTCTGGCACCGATGTTGAGCAGGCGTACGCAGTAGGCAAGGCTGCGGTTGAGTTTGCCCTTGCCGGAAAAAACGCAGTAATGCCAACCATTGTGAGAGGCAAAGGTAAAAAGTATTCTTGGTCTATTGGCGAGGCGAGGTTAGCTGACGTTGCCAACGTCGAAAAAATGATGCCTAGAGACTACATCAGTCGCGACGGCTTTCAGATCACCGAAAAAGGCCGGGAGTATCTAGCCCCTTTAATTGCCGGCGAGGATTACCCTCCCTACAAAAACGGACTGCCTCAATATGCCAGACTTAAGAAAATACTAGCGGCCAAGAAACTAAAAATTTGGCGAGCGAGTTAGCAAATAGGGCGGCTAAGGAGCCAACCGATCGATAGACCAATCGCCGGCCTGAGTTTTGAGGTAACGAAAGCGATCATGCAAACGATTAGCGCCGCCCTGCCAAAACTCAATCTCCGATGGCACGATACGGTAACCTCCCCAAAAATCTGGGAAAGGAATCTTACCCTGCTGATACTTTTGCTTGAGCGCTGCAAATTGGTTGAGTAGCACGGTACGAGAACTAAGCACGGCGCTTTGAGAAGAGGCAACTGCCGCCACTTGGCTTTCGAAGGGCCTACTGGAAAAATATTTCAGCGATTGTGCTACTGAGACTTTTTCGGCCACGCCACACACCTTCACCTGGCGCTCGATACCATGCCAAGGGAAGTGAGCACTGATTTTAGGATTGACTGCCAGCTCACTGGCTTTGCGGCTGCCGTAATTGGTGTAAAACACAAAGCCTTCTTGGTCTACGCTTTTAAGCAGCACAATGCGCTGTGACGGCTGACCCTCTGCCGATACTGTTGCGACAGTCATCGCATTAGGGTCAGGCAGCTCTAACGAGATGGCCTGCTGCATCCAACTCTCAAACTGCTTGTACGGGTCTTCGTCGAGCTGATCACGCTCTAACCCGCCCAAGAGGTATTCCCGCCGCAGCGACTCTAAATCCATAATGCCAGCCCTATCATATCTTGAAGTGTAGTTTTATCTAACGAAAGCGCCGTAATTCCAAACCTGTTGCCTGGCATTCCCGGTTTCGTAATAGAAGGTTCCCATGCCATGTTTCTTGCCTGCAAAAAATCCGCCCTCAAACCGAGAACCGTTTTCCCAGCGAAACACACCCTTGCCATGGTAGTGATCATTGAGGAATTCACCGGCGTAGTTTTCAGTGTTCTCTCGAAGCCAAAATTCAGAATTTTTGTTCTCTTCCCAGCGCGCCATTTCAAAAAAGTATGAGCCAACACCGTTGCGCTTATCGTCTCGCCACTGGCCTATGTATAGCGCATCTTTGCCATTCCAGTAAGTACCGCGGCCTTCCCTGATGCCCATATTCCAATTGCCTTTATAAATGGCTTCCTCGGTAAAGGAGATAGGAATTTCTAACCGGCCGGAGCCGTGAAACTCGCCAGCTCTAAACTCACCTAGGTATTGGCCCATGCCCCACGGTGTTTTAAGCTCCAGCGTGCCGCGGCCATCGACGCACTCGCCGGAGACACACTCTTCGCCGACTACGTCTTTTAACATTTGAGCATAAGCACTAGGTGCCAGCAAAATAAGTAGCGCAATAAAGGGTAAAGGTTTTCTAATCGATTTGTGCATTGATTTATCCTCTTGCGAAGGTTTCCAACTAAACGTTGGCCCAGTATAACGCCATTGCGGGATGCCTCCAATGGCGAGATTGGCCGGTGTAGTTTATCTGCGGGCTACGATAGAAAGTTCAATTCAGAATTTTGCTTGCTAGGCAATTCGCCTCAGCACATTCAATGGCGATATGCTAACAACTTCTCGAGTGGAATTAACCCCGAGGCCAGCGATCACCACCATTCCCAGTAGCGGTCCAGCAAACCAAACCCAGTAGTGAAAACTAAATTCTTGTTCAAATATCTCTTCCTGCAGATAGTAAAGGCTCGCTTCTGCGCCAAGGGTTGCCACCAGCCCTGCGATGCCGCCAATGAAAGCAAACTCTATCAGTAAGCTATTAAGAATTAGCTTCTTGCCGGCGCCTAAGGTTCGCAAGATTGCATTTTCATGAAACCTCTCATCCAAACTTGCATTAACGCATGACAATAAAACCAGTGCGCCGCTGACTAACACCAGCACCGATATCAATTCTATGGCTGAAGTCACCTGGGCAATAATGGTTTGGATTTGTTCAATCAAAGCGTCGATCTCAACCACCACGACGGTTGGGAACATTCTCACCAGATCATTTAACAGAATTTTCTGCTCGCGCTCCATTAGTGCTGTAGAGATAAATGTAGCGCCAAGATGATCCACAGTCCCCGGTGAAAAAATAATAAAAAAGTTAGGCTGCATATTGTCCCAACGCACACTCCTAAAACTGCTTACCTGCGCCGTGATAGTTTGGTTATTTATCTCAAATTCTACGGTGTCACCCAGCTCAATACCTAACCAGCCTGCGTATTCATCTTCGATGGAAACAAAACCTGGGGCTGAGTCTTCACCCCACCACTGGCCGTCGGTGATCAAGTTGTCTGCGGGCAGGCCAGTAGCCCAAGTCACCTGGCGTCGGCTTAGACGACCACCGACTTGCTCTGCGTCCTCAGGTGTTGTCGTTTCGTCCGCAGCAGGGGCTTCCCCAGCTGTAGATTGTTCCAGCGAACTTCTTAGCTCGTCATAACGAGTGTTTGACTCTCCAGCGCTTTCGGTTAGGGTGCCGCTTGATTCTTCAGCATCCATCTCTTCTTCTGGCTCAGGCGCTGCGCCATTTACGGTAGTCACTCGAGCACTAATCAGTGGATAAAACGTGTTGCCTATAATCCCATTTGCCGCAAAGAAATTTTCAATCTCAGGCACCTGACTCTGCGAAATATTCATCATAAAGTGATTGGGGGTGTTTTCTGGCAGCTGGGCTTGCCAGTCATCGATCAGATCTGTTCGAAGCAAGGTCAACACTAGCAAAGACATGATAGTGATGGAAAACACCATCACTTGCAGGACATTCTGTTTTCGTCGCCTGCGAGCCGCCGTCATTGCTAGCTTCCAGGCGCTGCCTGCTTTCATGCCCACCGAGCCAGTTGTTTGCAAGAATAAAAAAGAAACCAATGATAATAAAACGCCAATGCCAGTAACCGCCGCTACCAAAACAAACGTCAGCACGAAATCTTGGCTATACCAAAGCACCAAGAAAATCGCCCCGCCAATTCCAAAAAAATAAGGCACACTGTCGCCAATTTTTTGTTGGCTTATATCCTTACGGAGAACCCTTAGCGGCGGAGTTTCTCGCAGCGCCAACAGCGGTGGCATAGCAAAAGACAGCAAACAGATTAGTGCTGTCAACGAACCAATGACGTAAGCCTGGTAGCCGGCTGCAGGCAGATCCACTGTAATGACGGACTGTAGCAGCGACAAAATCCCCACGTGCACCAGCCAACCTAAAATACAGCCAACCACAATGGCGAAGGCCGCCAGCACCAACTGAATGGACAAATAAATGTAGGTAATTTGGGAGGATGTGCAGCCGAAAGTTTTTAGGATAGCCACATAGTCAAAATGTCTTTCACTGTAACGCTTCGCAGTGAGCGCAATGGCAAGTCCTGCCAAAAGTACTGCAAACAAAGACCCCAACAACAAAAAGCTTTCCGCGCGGTTAAGCGCATCGCTAACTTCTTGACTTTCATCACGCACATCCCGAAGTCGGTATTCGCCGTCGTACTCATCCCCTACCCATTGCTCAAACGCGTCTAGATTCGCTAGGTTATCGTCTGCAAACAAATAGCGATAACTGACCCTGCTGCCCACCTGAACCACATTGGTTTGAGCCACGTCATCCATATGCAGCATCAGCCGAGGACCCGCATTGTCTAGCATACCGCCGCCGGAGCGATCGGGTTCGGCAACTATAATCTTACCTACTTTGAGCTCGGCCTCACCTACATAGACCGAGTCGCCCACCTCAATGCCCAAGGCCGGCAACGCCCGCGTTTCTAGCCATACCTCACCTGCTGGTGGCCCATGCAACACCGGCACCCCGCGGGTAAAAGCCGCATCTGTAATGATGACTTCACCGCGCAGCGGATAGGTGTCGCTGACTGCTTTTGCAGAGACCAGCATATTGCCTGAATCGGAAAATGCCATCGAGGTGAAAGACAGAGTTTGGGCGCTGCGCAAATTTCGGCTTTGAGCCTCGGTCCAAATTTCCGCGGGCAATGGTCTACCGCTGTTCATTACTCGATCGGCTGCCAGCATATTTGCTGATTCTAAAATTAAAGCCCGTTCCAGTCGGTCGGTAAACAGGGCTATTCCTGTTACTGAGGTGACTGCCATCACGAGGGCTAAAAATAGCAGGCGAATTTCCCCGCCATTGAAATCCCGCCACAGAAGCTTAAGGGCAATTGAGGTGAGAATCGAATAGGATTTGGTATCAGTGATGGTGATGGGGCTAGCCTTCGGGTTAGGCACTGACGGCCTCCTTATTGACCACATCGCTGACAATTTCACCTGCAACTAAGTTTATACTGCGATCACATTTTTGGGCCAGACGCTCATCGTGGGTTACCAGCACGAGAGTCGTTGAAAACTCTTGATTCAAGGTAAACAGTAAATCGATAATTTTTGAACCGGTAGCAGTATCTAAATTGCCGGTTGGCTCATCAGCGAACAGAATACGGGCTTGAGTAGCGAACGCTCTTGCTATCGCCACTCGCTGTTGCTCGCCGCCGGATAACTGATTCGGATAATGGTGCCAGCGCTCGCCCAAACCAACCCGTTCCAGCAGCTGCTTGGCTTTGCTAAAAGCGTCAGGGTCTCCTTTTAACTCAATGGGTAGCATGACGTTTTCCAACGCAGTCAGACTTGGTAACAATTGAAATGATTGAAACACAAACCCCACCAGCTGCCCCCGCAGAATCGCGCGTTGCTCTTCGTCCATCGCAGCCAATGAATTGCCGTCTAGCAGCACATCGCCGCTGGTAGCGGAGTCTAAACCCGCCATCAGGCCCAGCAGAGTAGACTTGCCTGACCCAGACGCACCCACAATGGCTACCGTTTCTGCTTCAGCTATGGTTAAGTTTAAGCCCTTTAGAATAGTCAATAGACCTTCACTGGTACTTACACTTTTCACTAAATCTCGCACTTCGATCATCACATATTATCTCTTGAGAGGGGGCTTCTATCTGACGCGGGCTATTAAAGTCTCGAGTAAGTAGCGATCTGTCAGCTACAATACCAGCGTAGACAGTAAGATTACGCCCAAACTCATGGGTCGGTTTAACACATAATTACTTACCTAGCCCTAGGGATACGATGAAACCCTTAAAATTTTCAGTAGTTTGCCTAATTTTCGCTGCAAACATCACTATAGCGCAGGCCAATGGGGCATCGACGCAAACCCTTTTGGTGTTTGGCGACAGCCTCAGTGCGGCCTATGGTATATCGCAAGAGCGTGGATGGGTTAATTTACTGCAGCAAAAAATCACTGAAAAGAATTTCCCAATTCAGGTGATAAACGCCTCTGTTAGCGGCGAAACAAGCACAGGAGGGCTGGCTCGACTGCCCGCAACTTTAGAGGCTCACAAACCTGAGCTGGTGATTCTAGAGTTAGGAGGAAACGATGGCTTGCGGGGCCTGCCAATCGCCTTGCTAAAACAAAACCTGCAAAGCATGATCGATCTAATTCAGTCAATTGGAGCTAAGGTAGTACTTACTGGAATTCAAATTCCGCCTAACTATGGCCCAAGGTACACCGAGCCCTTCTTCGAAATCTACGGCGAATTAGCCAAGGAAAATGGACTCGCGTTGGTGCCTTTTTTAATCGACGGCATTCCGCAGCAGCCTCAACTGATGCAAAAAGATGGCATACACCCTAAAGCCGAAGCTCAAGCTATGATTTTGGGTAACGTATGGGGAGTGTTAGAACCTGAATTAAAAGCAATCACTGACTAGCAGCGAACAATCATTTACTAAGGTGTAGCTCGATGTTGTTAATGTCGTCCAGCTCGAATCCCTCACCCTTATACCACTTACGCAAAGCAGCCAAATCACCTTTAGCTTCACCATACAGTGAGCTTACTCGTTCTTGCTTACAAAAATCGATGACTTCGGCCAGTAACGCAGAGCCCACGCCCTGATTACGGTAGTGATGAGACACTTCGATATTGCGCAGGCAATAACTCACGCCGAGCACATTGTCTTGCGGGCTACCGGACTCGGCCACGCGCTGGCGCTTAGAGGTGCGAGAACTTAACTGGGCGAACGCAATAGCATTTGCACCACTGTAAACCTGGAAAAAAAGTCGAGGTGATAGGCCATAGGGCTTGGTCACCTTCAGATTTGGAAATTTACAGTGCAGCTGGCTCATTGCGCGCTCTAATCCGTTATGTTTGAACTGAAATCAGAGTTAGGCTTAAACGCCAAATCTCCAGAAAGAGATTATAGCGAAGGATTTTCAGGCAATAAGTGACAGGATTCACATAAAGTCTTAAGAAAGCCCGCAAACATCAGGGTTTATGCCCGAATTGCGACGAGCGGTGAGTCTTTTATCAGCAGAAGCAGAACAGCCGAAGCAAGATTACAGCTAGCAATCAACAGCAATGCCAGGTTGTAGTTGCCGGCCGCGTCATAGTAATAACCCACCAGCACTGGACCAATCGCAGACATGCCAAAAGTGAAAGGCATGGCGCTAGAGCGCACAGCACCCAAAAAGCGCCGGCCAAAAAAAGACGCCCAAATCACTTCTTGCAGCGGCAACAAACCACCCCAGCCAATACCCATCAGTAAAAAACCGGCGTAAACCAAGCCATCAATCTGCTGGGACACGCTAAAGACTATAAGCATGATAGCACTACCGGTCACAGCAGCGCCGATAGCGGCAAGCTTCTTAGGGTTAAACCGATCGATCATAATGCCCCAAATTGGCTTGCTCAGAAACGCAGGTATCGACGACAGAGAGATCATGGTTGATGCTACCAGCCTGGAATACCCCGCATCAGTCATAAGCGGGATTGTTTGTACTAGCATCACTGTAATGGATATCTGAAACAAACCAAATGCCAGCACCAAAAAGTAAAAACTTGAGGTGCGCATAGCCTGAGCGCGGGTCATGGACTTATTGTAGTCCGCCGCAGCGGCCTCGCCATCGCCAGCTAACACTTCGGCCTCAGTCTTGCCGTCGGGGAATAAGCCATAATCTTCCGGCAAGCGCCGTACTAGCATTGCAGCAGGCAAAGTAACCAATGCCGCGCCATATGCTAAAATCTCCCAAGCGGTGCGCCAGCCAAAGTTATCAATCAACAAGGTCACAGCCGGCGGCAGGGTTATCCCGGCCAGAGAAATACCCATGCCGGCCAGCGCAATGGCCCGGCCTCGTTTCTCGACAAACCACTTGCCTAGGGTAACATTGACAACCAAATTGCCGACCAAGGCGGCGCCGGCAGTAAGCACTAGACCATTGATCACTAGCCACTGAGTCAGGGTACTAATAGTGCTCAAACTGTATAGTGAAGCCGCTAGCACCATTCCGCCAACAAGTATAAAACGCCTGCCGCCGAAACGGTCAATGTAGGAGCCAATCAAGAATCCGGTAGCGGCTAAGATAATTTGACCGATGGAGCGGGACGCTGAAAATTCCGCCCTGCTCCAACCAAATTCGTCAGTCATGGGAATCATGAACGATCCAACCACATAGTTGGTCATGCCCACTGCAATGAATTGAGTTAAAAACCCAGCCAGAATGATCCAATAGCCAAAATACAGAGGGCGCTGCTGATTAAGCACGGGAGAGTCCAGAAAAAGTCAGAAAAAATAGCTCGCAACAAAGAACAGAAAGTCTATTCTATCGTTGCCTGATAGTATACGTACAGCATATAAGCCCCCCACGCCAAAGCCAATATTAAGATACCTGACCCTATAGCATCAACCCCACGGGCAATCTCAATATCTTTATCTATCAGCCCCCAGTACTTGAGCAAATTCTCCCAGTCATGGGAGCCCGGCCGATCAGCACCAGTGCCACCCCCTAAAAGAGGCAGGATCAAGGCTCGCGAATCTGCGATATAAGGTGCTATATCCATCGTGGATTGACCCGTCCACCAAAGGCAAATTGAGGCTGCAAAACCATCTTTATTGTAGCCAAGGAAGGCTAAAACCAGCATGAGAGGGACTAATATTTGAAACGCGCTACCGCCTAGAATGGTCAGTATGCGGCCAAACGGCATAAACAGAACATGGCCCGCCTCATGAAATATTAAATCGACGTTGTGAAACCATGTGCGGCCGATCGCATTGGTTTGAAAGTCCATCATGATGAAGTCTATGCCCCAGGCAAAGAAAATCAGCCAAATGAAAAGATACAGATAGAAGTCGCCCTTGGCGATGCCGGGCCGTGGGGCAAACAACACTTTTTTAAGGCCGCCGCCGAGACCTAATTTCGGAACCTGTAGCTGGGGCGTTTGATGGATTTCGGCTTCTACTAATAAATTCTTAAACCATTTAGAAAAAATCAAACCACAGGCGGGACATTGGTCTATATCAAACTCATCGTTTGGCTGGCGCTGATATTGGCATTTAGGGCAAGTGGTATACATAGCCCAAGTGTAATGCCAAAACGCTCATGATGAGTAATCAGCAATAGACCTATTGGCGCAGTACCGGCATAGCTTTGTTCGGTTAATTGCGGCGGCGAGGATTTCGAGTGTTATTACTACGCTGCCGAATAACTCGCTGACCTGTTCTATGTTGGCCCCTCACTTCTCGAAGTCGTTCTACAACATCGGGTCGGTCTGCCCCAGTGCGCTGATCTGAATTTCGCCGCTCTAGTTGTTGGGAACCACGTTCATAGTGAGCGCCCGCTGTACCATTATTGCCACGAAACCCATAAGGCCGCGATGTCTGCCTTTGCACAATAACCGGGTTTACAAAAGTGACCACCTGTGTGCGCGCTGAGTAAATTGGACTGTAGTAGTACACACTCGACAAGTCGCTAAAAAGCCCGCTGATCAAGCCGACCTGATTGAACACATGAGCATCCGAGTAGTTTCTGCTGGCGCGAAAAAAGGCGTCTTCTAGCTCGCTGTAGCGCTCACTCACGTCCGCGTATTGTGATCGAATATAAGATGCGCTGCGGCGGCGAGCAATGGCGTCTACCAATTGTGTCGAGTCCCGCGCTAAGCGATCAGCACGCTGGCCGACGCTACCAAAACCGCGGGAGTATTTGGATTCACGCGAAAGAGTGTTGCTGGCAATGCTAAGCTCGCGGGCTAACTGAGACAGTTCGAACTCATGCGCCGAGGCCCCAGTAACACTTGCCAACGCGGCGGTTGTCAGAAGTATTTTGGCAGCTAGAGAGCCGATAGGATTACGCCAATTGAGACTTGAGTCGATGGGTGGCATGGTCTGGGCACTCCTGTTTTAAAGGTTTGGCCAACATTGAGCGTTAGATTAGCCCAAATTGCCTGAATGAACACTTAATGCCGCGGCCTTCACTGCGCCTTAGATTTACTACAGATGGCTAAATAGCGCTCTATGACGGTTTTAATACCTAGCTCAATCGACTCGATTATTAGTGCATGACCGATAGAAACTTCAATTATATTAGGTAGCTGAAGAAATTTTGGGAGGTTTTCCAAATTCAAATCATGGCCCGCATTGAGACCAATTCCCAGCGCAGACGCCTTCGCCGCAGCTTCGACAAACTGATTGAATACTGCTTCGTTTTCCGGCTTGCTAAAACTCTCGGCAAAAGACTCGGTATACAGCTCAATGCGGTCTGCACCAACATGGGAGACTAGTTCAACTTCCGCCGCGGATGGATCTAAAAACAGACTCGATCGAATATTGGCATTTTTGAGGCGGGTTAATACCGTGCTAAGAAATACCTCATTTTTTGCCACATCCCAGCCATGGTCCGAGGTTAGCTGCCCCGGCAAATCAGGCACCAGTGTGCACTGGGCCGGCTTCACCGCCAACACTAGCTCGATGAAATCATTGCTGGGATAACCTTCAATATTAAATTCGACAGCGGGAAAGCTGCGCAGCATGTCGGTTAGGGCAAACACATCTTTGCGGGTGACATGCCTTTGGTCTGGCCTGGGGTGCACGGTAATACCTTTAACGCCCATTCCAATCACTTGCTCAGCAAACCCTGTCACGCTGGGGAAATCACGCCCCCGAGAATTTCTCAGCAGCGCGATCTTATTTACATTTACACTTAAAATAGTCATAGCAGGCTCTAACGACTAATTGTCACTGAAAAAATCCATCGCCACTTTTTGAAACGCTTGAGGCTTATCCGCATGCAGCCAATGCCCAGCTTCGACTATAATTTTGACGCCGGCATTGGGGAACAACTTTAGAATTTGTGCCTCGTGCTTGGCCTGGATGTATTCCGATAAATCGCCCTTTACAAACAACGTAGGCTTCTCATACGGGCCTTCGACGCTGGGTTGTTCTCTTAGCCGATTGTAGTTGGCCTCGATCACTGGAAGATTCAGCCTCCAGCTAAAACCGGATTCGGCGTTGAATGTTAGGTTGGTCACCACAAACTTACGGGTCGCCTCATCTTTAATAAATCCAGCCAATTGTTCTTCAGCGTCTGCTCTTGATTTCAGTGTCGATAAATCCAACGCATTCATCCCCGCCATTACCGCCATATGGCCATCGGCCTTGTCGATGTATTTAACCGGCGCAATATCTACCACCAGTAATTTATCCACAAGTTCTGGTGCAGACAGAGCCACTTCCATAGCCACTTTACCGCCCATTGAATGTCCGAGCATGTAGCAGCTATCGAAGTTTAAAGACTTCATCAACGACTTAACATCTGCGGCCATTACTTGGTAGTTATGCTCATCTGCATGGGGAGACTCGCCGTGATTACGTAGGTCCACTCCAATCACCTGGTAAGTTTCAGCCAACTGCTTGCAGTGCCATCCCCAATTGCTTTGGCTGCCAAATAGGCCATGTAATACCAGCAAAGGCTGACCGGTTTCGGAGTATCTTTTGTAATATAAATCCATATTTATTTAAGCGCCCTAAGAATGTCTAAACTGTCATCATGATGGGACTTGGTTTTAACCTTATCCATAATATGTGCAATCTTACCTTCCTTGCTGATAATGAAAGTACTTCTGATAACTCCCATAAACTCCCTACCCATAAATTTCTTTAGACCCCAAACCCCATACTTCTCAGTAATACTATGGTCTTCATCCGAAACAAGGATGAAATTGAGGTTTTCTTTGTCTTCAAATTTCTTCAGTCTCGCCACTGGGTCTGGGCTAACTCCGATGGCAACTGCGTCCAGCGTGCTTAGCTGTTTTTTAGAATCTCGCAGCCCGCAAGCCTGCGCAGTGCACCCTGGAGTCATAGCCTTAGGGTAGAAATAGAGAACCACATTCTTGCTTCCCTTAAAGTCTTTCAGGCTCACCTTGTCACCGTTTTGATCCAGCAATGAAAATGCTGGCGCTGTGCTACCAACTTTTATTTCAGTCATAAATCCCTCTTAATATTCAGGTAGAGCTGTCGTTACAATCTAATAGGGTGCACATTGTACCAGTCCAACGCCCATGATTCTTGCATCAAAGCGTTGAACGGACTAAAAAACAACTCTCAGGGGCGGTCAGTTGAAGTGAATTCCAAATTCAGATCGATAGTAGTTCTCACCGGAGCCGGGATATCGGCCGAATCGGGAATCGACACCTTCAGAGCCAGTGATGGCCTATGGGCAAACCACCCTGTCGAGGATGTGGCCACCCCTGAAGGTTTTGAAAGAAACCCCCAGCTAGTTTACGAATTCTACAATGCCCGGCGTCAGCAGCTACTTTCTGATGCTGTAGGCCCCAATGCGGCGCACACCTGGCTCGCCAAATTTGAACACGACTTCAGCGGTAGCTTCATGCTGGTAACACAGAATGTAGACAATCTGCATGAGCGGGCCGGATCAAAGAACCTGCTGCACATGCATGGCGAGCTGTTAAAAATGCGCTGCTTGAACTCACGTCTTGTGTTTGATCGCTTTGAAGACCTGTCTTTTGATAGCCACTGCCCTTGCTGCCGCTCCGCTGGCAACCTAAGACCACATATTGTCTGGTTCGGCGAGATGCCTTTTCACATGAACCAGATCAACCGAGCGCTAGAGGCTTGCGACTTATTTGTGGCCATTGGCACCTCAGGCAATGTTTACCCAGCGTCGGGTTTTTACCAAACTGCAAAAATACGCCGGGCCCACACCGTTGAGTTAAACCTTGAATCAACTGGATCGAGTTTCGATACCGCGCACTACGGGCCGGCTACAGAGGTTGTGCCGCGTTTTTTCGAGTCATTACTCTAACACCTGCTAATAATGAATTGAGCCAATCGGCCCAGCCTAAACAGAACTCGGGTTGCGTGATATGCTCGCAGCTTGAACCTTGCTCGTTAAACCAAGCTCAGCAAAATCATATTCAGGCCACGCCACAGACTAGGACATCCCGTGCCGCAATGCCTTCGACCCTTTTTAGCCAGCATCACTGCGCTGTTAATTGTACTCTCCAATGGCCACAGCCTTGCCCAAGAAGATCACATTGGCGCCATCTCAGCGCCTCAGCTACTGGCAAATTATAGTGAGTTTAAGCAAGAGTATGATGCTTACCAGCCAAGCCCGCTTCAGCTCGAGCAGATAAAGCTGCTTGCAGGCAAAGAAATTACTGCACTTTTTGGCACTTGGTGTCATGACAGCGAACGTGAGGTCCCCAGGCTACTCAAACTATTAGCATCGGCACAGGTAGACCTTAGTAAGCTTACGCTTTATGGGGTTGATCGGAGAAAACAGGACCCCAACGGATATGCTGAAAAACTTGGGCTGCAATATACACCGACGATAATTGTCAGCGATGGCCAAGGCAACGAGCTAGCTCGGATCATTGAAAAACCTAATGAAGATATAGCGAGCGACTTGGCCGCTCAGTTAACCCGCTAAGGTTTCGACTTCTTCCTCACAGTAGCGCTGCACAATCTCCTCGAGC
This sequence comes from Pseudohongiellaceae bacterium, assembly GCA_047617585.1. Lineage (GTDB taxonomy): Bacteria > Pseudomonadota > Gammaproteobacteria > Pseudomonadales > Pseudohongiellaceae > UBA9145. Next base: position 29,995 of record JBLGBD010000016.1, read on the forward strand.
TTGTTCATAGACAATGGTTTGGTTAAAAAATCTTCCATGCCCACTTCAAAACAAGCCCGTTTGTGCTCCTCAGTTGCATTGGCAGTTAATGCAATGACCGGCGTGTTTCTATTCAGTTTAGACCCCTGTTTTACAATTCTCGTAGCATTCAAGCCGTCCATCTTGGGCATTTGCATATCCATTAAAACGATATCGAACGCGCTTTCATTAAGCAATCTCACCGCCTCAAAGCCATTCTGAGCAATAGTCACCAAGCAATTCATCTTGATCAACATAGCCATCACTATTTTTTGATTCAGCGGATTATCTTCCGCAACGAGAACCTTAAGCGGGCGATGACTTTTTACCTCGGGTATTTGTTCAGCAATAGGTTGCGCCGTCGCCAAAACACAGGTGAAGCTAAAACTAGAGCCGACTCCTATCGCGGACTGAATCGCTATATCGCCCCCCATTAACTTGGCTAGCTTCTTACAAATCGCGAGCCCTAATCCTGTGCCGCCATGATTCCTTGTAATCGATGCATCCTCTTGGCGAAAAGGCTCGAATACTTTCTTGTGGTTTGCCGCAGAAATGCCGATCCCGCTATCTGAAACCACTGCTGTAACGTTGACGCATTCGCGCTCCACCGTACATTCCATGACAACCTCAACTGTCCCGCGCTGCGTAAACTTGATTGCGTTCGACAGAAGGTTGCGCATAACCTGGCCCCATTTTGTGCGATCGCCCTTAACTAAACTGTCATTACTTATCGAAACGTTTGTCACTAATGCCAAGTTCTTAGCTTCTGCTTGGGAGACAAATGGTGCCACGATATGTTGGAAGTTTTCCCTTAAATCAAAGACTTCGCAATCTAGCTCAATCTTGCCTGCCTCTATTTTTGAAAAATCAAGAATATCGTTCACCACCTTCATTAGACTTTCTGAACTGACAGCAATTATCTCAGCATAGTCCCGCTGTTCGACACTTAACCTCGTAGTTTGCAGCAGTTGGGAAGCGCCTGCCACGCCATTTAAAGGTGTGCGTATTTCGTGACTCATATTCGCGAGAAACTCACTTTTTGCACTGTTCGCGGAGTCTGCATTGGCTTTCTGTTCTTCCAAAGAGGAGACGTAGTCCCTCATTCGGTCTTGCAATACTTCAAAGTCTCGCGCAATCTCACCCACTTCATCTTTCTTTGTAGTAAAGGCAGCATCTAATGGGTGGTCCTTAAAGCCACTTCGAATAAATATCCGAATACTTTTGGACAATTCTCTCAGTGGCATTGATAAGGAGTTTGCCAAGTAATAAATAAAAATTGCAGAGAAAATGAAAACGATAACGACAAACGCCCAAGCCATGCGAGTGGATCTATCGAACCGGTTGGATAACATCGAATTGTAGTCAGCAAAAAGACGGTGTAACTCCTCCTCAAGTTTTGATCGCACTTGGTCAAACTGGGCAAATAAACCTGAACCATCTCGCAGGCCTATGACACTATCGGTTGCAACAATTTGATTGAAACGCCTTTGGTATTCATTGACTCTCGAGAGCAATGCCAGTTTTTCCGAAGCCCCCAAATTACTGACTTCGATATTTTCAGAAAAAGAAATAGTTCGTTCAGCGAGAGCATCCACATATTGAGCTTGGTTACGAATAATGTAGTCTTTTTCGTGACGCCGAAGCATCAACAAATCGATCTGTAGGACAGGGTCATCGACTAGCTGCTCCAGCTCATGCACCTCTTCTCGCATCTCACCAATAAGTCCATAATCCTGAAAGCCGCGCAAATACAGTAGGCTAGCCAATTCGATGAACAGCTCTTGGTAGCTTGCAAGGTCTATTTCTATAGAAGTAAGAATAGGTAGCAAACTTGGCTCTTTTTCAAAAAGACTATCCATCTGCCTTATTTCAGACAAAATACTTGCAAACTGCTCAGTGTGTTGAGCCAGCAATTGGCTTTCGCCCTCGCTAAAAAACTCAATATTGCGCTGGTCTTGATAAAAGAAAAGCGACTCCAATCTGCGCAGGTCGAGCATTCTATTAAGGCTGCTGTCGATTATTTCTGCATTATCAAGGTATCGCTGACGCTCTTGTAGAAAAATATAGCCTATAAGCGCGGAGCTCAAAGGCACGGCTAGACTGGCAAAAAAACACAGAAGAAGTTTTGTTCTGAACGTGTACATCAACTGACGCCTCAACACATAGTTCAATAAGCTTAGTCCAAAGGGCCAGAAATTAGTCAAATTGTGGTGTTAAATTTTTGCGTCAGTTTTGTCACATATCTGCAACAAAAAAGCCCTCAATCAAGTCACAAAACCTTCACCAATAATTAACTGAACGGTAATAAATATCGGAGAAGATGTGCCGAACTAAAGTTGAGCCATTCCTAAACAGAGATCTCGCTAATGACTACCAAAATTCAAAAGGCTAGAAGTGTCTTTATCTCCGATGTTCATCTAGGTTTCAAAGGCTGCCAAGCAGAGTCGTTATTACACTTCCTTCAATCGATAGAAACAGAGTATCTATTTTTAGTGGGCGATATCGTGGATTTTTGGTCACTCAAACGCAGCCCCCATTGGCCACAAGAACACACCAGTGTGATTCGTTCTATTTTGAACAAGGCAAAACACAATACAAAAGTCATCTATATCCCAGGCAATCATGACGCAGTTATGCGTGACTATGTTGGCAGCGTCTTTGGCAATCTTGAAATACATCAGGATTATGTACATACCACGGCGGCCAATAAGAAACTCTTAGTAATGCACGGCGATGAATTTGACATGATAGTCAAGCACAGCAAACTCCTAGCGCATCTAGGCAGCTTTGCCTATGAAACACTTTTGGATCTTAATTATTACGTCAACGGACTACGAAAACTGTTTAATCGGTCACACTGGTCTTTAGCGGCCTACGTTAAAAACAAGGTAAAAAACGCAGTTGACTACATCGGCAATTTCGAAAACGCGGTCGCGCATTTAGCCAAGGAGCGCAAGGTGGATGGTGTTGTATGCGGACATATTCATCATGCAGAAATACGCGATATCAATGGCATTTTGTACTGCAATGATGGCGACTGGGTCGAAAGCTGTACGTCGTTAATCGAACACCCAGACGGCAGATTAGAACTCCTGCGCTGGAATGAGGTTTATGAGAAGTCGTCTTTCACCAAGCTAGAAGAGTTGTTTGAGATCGACAAAGCCGCTTAATTGATGTCTTAGCAAGCCTCTGAAGGAAAGTACCTATGCGTATTCTAATGATTTCTGATGTGTACTTCCCCCGCATCAACGGAGTATCCACTTCAATCCAAACCTTTCGCAGCGAGCTAGCGAAACTTGGTAATGAGGTTTATCTATTGGCCCCAGCATACGACGAGCCATTTGCCGATGATAACAAGATCATCCGCATTGAATCACGTGGGGTGCTGTTAGACCCAGAAGATCGTATGATGAAACTAGGTAAACTGCTGCTGCAAGTGGAAGCTTTAAAACAATTGGACTTTGACCTCGTCCACGTCCACACGCCGTTTGTAGCGCACTATGGCGGAGTTCGAATAGCTAAAGCGCTCGAAATTCCCTGTGTCACAACCTATCACACCTTGTTTGAGGAATACTTCTACCACTATGTTCCTTGGCTGCCCAAGCAGCTTCTTCGATATGTGGCTAGGCGTTTTTCGGTAAGCCAATGCAACGAAGTTGATGGCGTTATTTCACCTTCATCAATGATCTTAGATTTGCTTAAGCAGTACGGGGTTACCACTAAAATGCAAACCCTCCCCACTGGCATCGATTCTCTTGCCTTCAAAAATGGCGATGGCGCTCAGTTCAGAAAGGACTTTAACCTTCCCGCTGGAAAGAAGCTGCTTGTTAATGTTAGCCGTGTTGCTTTCGAGAAAAATATCTCAGCTATTATTGAAGCCTTTGCGTTCTTACTCACCACTAGAAAAGATACTCACCTAGTCATCGCCGGAGAAGGCCCTGCTAAAAAGCACTATATTGAGTTAACAGCGAAGCTCAATCTTCAGCAGAGCGTTTCGTTTGTCGGATATTTGGATAGAAGCACCCAACTTGTCGACTGCTATCATGCCGCCGATGTGTTTGTTTTTGCCTCTAAAACCGAAACTCAGGGGCTGGTGTTACTGGAGGCTATGGCCGCCGGCACGCCGGTAGTATCAGTAGCCGAAATGGGCACTAAGAATGTGCTCAAAGAAGGCCGCGGCGTTAGGATTACCAACGGGAGTGCTAAAGACTTCGCCGCCAAAATTACTGAAGTGCTTGATGACCCTGCTGTCTATTCGCAGCTAACGCAGTCTGCTATCGCATACGCTGCGGAGTGGGACTCCCTAAACCTTGCGAAAAAATTGGAAGACTACTACGTAGAAATTCGTCGTGAAAATCAGATAGATCACCCCCTAAAAATCGAGCAGTGCTAACCCGGGCGAACTGAAAAGCATGAATGCACAAGAGACAGTAGAGATAAAGCCACCCAGGAAGAAAACGGGCATCCGCCGAATAATCGCCGCGACCAAATACTCCATTGACGGCCTTAAACTTGCGGCTAAAACCGAGTCAGCCTTTAAGCAGGAGCTCATCGCCTCGTTGTTTTTGCTACCGCTAGCCATCTGGCTTGGCGAGAATGCTATTGAGCAATCGCTACTAATCGCAAGCGTCGTCATGATCATGATAGTAGAGCTACTCAATACAGCGGTTGAAGCCGTGGTCGACAGGGTCAGTTCTGATTTTCATGAACTGTCCAGACAAGCTAAGGATTTAGGTTCTGCCGCAGTCTTTTTAAGTATCAGTTTGGCCATTTTGGTCTGGGTGTTACTTTTACTCAACTAGCTGCACGCCCTATTTAGCACTTTTAGTTAACATAGCGGCAGCGGTCGCTGGCAAACTAATCAAGGCCGTTTTATTCAGTCGAATATTCAATTTTCTAGTCACTTGCTACAAATATTTTGTGACTTTTAGAACCAATTTTATTGCCACGATACCCACAAAATTTGTAACCAATTTGTAATCCGCAAGACATTCAATTGTCACCTTTTTCGGTCAAACTAATTCAAACTCGCTCACTAGGTATTGCCAAATGAGAATCGCAATTTTTGGATGTGGCTATGTTGGATTAGTAACGGGGGCTTGCCTTGCAGAGGTAGGCAACTCTGTCACATGTATCGATATCAATGCAGATAAAGTCGCAAGCCTTAATGATGGGCATATTCCCATTTATGAACCGGGGCTCGGCGAAATAATTGCTCGCGGCATTAGCGAGAGCAACTTACACTTTACAACCAATGCAGCATCGGCAGTTGCCCACGCTGAAATTATTTTCATCGCGGTTGGCACACCCCAAAATGAAGACGGTCATGCAGACCTTAGCCACGTGGTGACCGTGGCGAAAACCATAGGCAAGCATCTAGCCAGAAGCAGTGTAACCGTAGTCGTGAAATCCACCGTCCCCGTTGGGACCTGTGAAAAAGTCAGGCAGGTCATTCAAAGCATTCTAACCAAGCCCCTGTCATTTAACGTGGCCTCTAACCCCGAGTTTCTCAAGGAAGGCGCAGCAATTACTGACTTCAAACGTCCAGATCGGATTGTTGTTGGAGTAGACAACCCAGAGCATGCCCAGCCTCTAAGACAACTCTATGGTCCATTTAATCGGCATCATGAAAAATTAATGGTAATGGACATCCGGTCGTCTGAGCTTACTAAGTATGCCGCCAACGCCATGCTTGCTGCTCGCATCAGCTTTATGAATGAAATCTCGCAGATCGCGAGCCGCGTAGGCGCCGACATAGAACAGGTAAGGCAGGGCATTGGTTCAGACCCAAGAATTGGCTATGCGTTTATCTATCCTGGATCAGGCTATGGTGGCTCTTGTTTCCCAAAGGACATCCATGCGCTTCGGGCGACAGCGCGCGA